>NZ_JAEVHJ010000052.1:0-28652 GCF_016802855.1 Micromonospora sp. ATA51
GAGGATGGGGGGTGGGGAGTAGGCGGCGGCTTCGGGGTGGGCGGCGACCACGTCGGCGATGCGGGCGGTGATGCGGTCCACCTGGGCGACGGCGGCGCCGACGAAGGCGTTGCGGTCGGCGACCAGGGCGTCGATCTCGGCGCGGGTGAGGCCCAGGCGACCGTCGGCCGCCAGGCGGTCGAAGAGGTCGTTGTCGGGGGCGCCCTTCTCCCGCATGGCGAGGGCGACGGCGACCGCGTGCTCCTTGATCACCTCGTGCGCGACCTCCCGGCCGACGCCCCGCCGGACCGCCGCGACCAGGATCTTCGTGGTGGCCAGGAACGGCAGGAAGCGCTCCAGCTCCCGGTTGATCACTGCCGGGTACGGTCCGAACTCGTCCAGCACGGTGAGGAAGGTCTGGAACAGCCCGTCGGCGGCGAAGAACGCGTCCGGCAGGGCCACCCGGCGGACCACCGAGCAGGAGACGTCCCCCTCGTTCCACTGGTCACCGGCCAGCTCGCCGACCATCGACAGGTAGCCCCGGATGATCACCGCGAAGCCGTTCACCCGCTCGGAGGAACGGGTGTTCATCTTGTGCGGCATCGCGCTGGAGCCGACCTGGCCCGGCTTGAAGCCCTCGGTGACCAACTCCTGGCCGACCATCAACCGGATCGTGGTGGCCAGGCTGCTCGGTGCCGCGGCGGTTTGCGCCAGCGCGGAGAGCACGTCGAAGTCGAGCGAGCGCGGGTAGACCTGGCCGACGCTGTCCAGCACCCGGCTGAACCCGAGGTGCTCGGCCACCCGGCGTTCCAGCTCGGCCACCTTGCCGGCGTCGCCGTCGAAGAGGTCGAGCTGGTCCGCGGCGGTGCCGACCGGGCCCTTGATCCCGCGCAGCGGGTACCGGCCGATCAGGTCCTCCAGCCGGTCGTACGCGATCAGCAGCTCCTCCGCCGCCGACGCGAAGCGCTTGCCCAGCGTGGTGGCCTGCGCTGCGACATTGTGCGAGCGGCCGGTCAGCACCAGGCCGGAGTACTCGTGGGCGTGCCAGGCGAGCCGGACCAGGGTGGCCACCACCCGGTCCCGGATCAGCTCCAACGAACGGCGCACCTGCAGCTGCTCGACGTTCTCGGTGAGGTCCCGGGAGGTCATCCCCTTGTGCACGTGCTCGTGCCCGGCGAGCGCGCTGAACTCCTCGATCCGGGCCTTCACGTCGTGCCGGGTGACCCGCTCCCGCTCGGCGATCGACGCCAGGTCGACGTCATCGACCACTCGCTCGTACGCTTCGACCACGCCGTCCGGCACCGGCACGCCCAGGTCCCGCTGGGCCCGCAGCACGGCCAGCCAGAGCCGGCGCTCCATCCGTACCTTCTCCTCCGGGGACCAGAGGGCGACCAGCTCGGGCGAGGCGTAGCGGTTGGCGAGCACGTTCGGGATCGTCGTCACGTGCCTCATTCTTTCGTACGGGGCGTCCGCCCCTGCACCAGGCCACGGCCGGATATACTGCTGGAGCTTGCCGTATATAGGGGGGCGCATGACCAAGATCCTCGTGGATGTCGACGATGAGGCGCTGGCCGACGCGGCCGAGGCGTTCGGCACCAGGACGAAGAAGGACACGGTCAACGTGGCGTTGCGCGAGGGGGCGGCGCGGGTACGCCGGGCCCGGGCGCTCGCCGAACTGGCGAGCCGTGGGCAGAGCGGCGACTTCGACGAACTGCTCGACAAGCCTACGTACCGGCCGTGAAGCTCGCCGACTACCTGGTCGACACCAGCGCCCTCGTCCGACTGCTCCGGGATCCCGAGGTGCTGGCCCGCTGGGAACCGGCCATCACCGCCGGCCTCGTCGCCGTCTGCCCCCTCGTCGAACTGGAATTCCTCTACTCGGCCCGATCCGTCGCCGACCGCGCCCAGCTCGAGCAGCAACTGCGCATCGTCTTCGGCTGGGTGGCCATGCCCGACCGGATCTACGAACGGGCGGTGGAGATCCAGGTCGAGCTGACCGGCCGGGGTACCCACCGGTCCGCCGGAGCCGTCGATCTGCTGATCGCCGCCACGGCCGAGTACCAGGGGCTATCCCTGCTGCACTACGACCGCGACTTCGACCAGATCGCCGCCGTGACCGGCCAGCCGATGCGATGGCTGGCACCGGCCGGCTCGATCAAATAGGCGCCACGACGCTTGTCCGTGATGGCCCGGGCGCAAGCGGTCAGTGCAGGGCGAGCGCCTGGTCCAGCCCGATCCCGGTCATCTCCGCGACCGTGAGCAGGAACTGGGTCGACGAACTGGACGCCTGCACCGATACCCTTGTCCCGTCCGGCCGAATGACCTCGACGCTCCTGTCGGCCAGCGGCGTGGGGCGCTGTCCCGGCGGGGCGTACCAGGCGTTCAGGTCCAGGTACCGGATCCGCTCGCCGTTCGGCCCCCTCGACGTCTCACACGCCCGGGCAGATTCGAAGCAGGTGAAGGTCTCCGCCGGCTGGCCCGGCTTCGGGGTGCTGATCTCGATGGACAGCCAGGCCCGGACGTCGCCCCGCGCCGCGACCCCGAACCCGATCCAGCCGGAGGCGGAGAGGTGCGAGAACTGGTTGACCGGCCAGCTCGGGGTGTCGACGGTGGGACCCGTCCAGTCGGCGATGTTCCGGTTCCGCTCCGGGCCGGGCACCCAGCGCAGCCCGGGCGCCTCCCGGTCGATCGCGGCCAGCATCGCGGCACTGATCCGCTGCCGGTCCGCCTCGACGCCGGCAGGCCGATCCGGTGAGGCGGATGCGATCGCCGGCGCGGTAGGCGGCGGACCGCCGGCGGCCACCACCCCGACCCCCACCGCCCACCGTCAGCACCGCGGCAGCGGCCGTTCCGTACCCGCCCGCTCGGCGCCACCTGGCTCGCCGAGCCTCGCGGCCCATCACCTGGTCGATGTCGACCGACGTCGGTGGCGGTTCGCCGACCGCTTCGTCGAAGATCTGCCGGTACGTCATGCCCGCCTCCCGTGCTCCATGGCCATCTCGTCCCCGGCGAGCAGGCGCAGGGTCGCCAGCGCCCTTGCGGCCTGGCTCTTCACCGTCCCGGTGCTGATCCCGAGGATCTCCGCGGTCTCCTCGACCGACAGGTCGCAGTAGAAGCGGAGCACCACCACGGCGCATCGCCTCGGCGCCAGTTGCCCGAGCAGCTCCCACAGCAGCTCACGGTCGGCCACCGACGGCTCGGCGACCCGCGGGTCGGGCTGGTCGGGCAGCTCCTCGCTGGCCCGTTCCCGCCGCCAGGGGCGCCGGCGCTCGTCCAGCCAGGCATGGGTCAGCACGCCCCGGACGTACGCGTCGACGTTGTCCGCGGCGCGGACCCGCCGCCAGTGCCGGTAGAGCTTGCCGATGGTGATGGAGACCAGGTCGTCGGCGGTGTGCCAGTCCCGGCAGAGCAGGTACGCCGTGCGGCGCAGCGGATCCAGCCGGGCGCTCACGAACTGTCGGAACTCGTCCTCGTCTCCCCGGCTCACCACGCGGAGCCTGTTGCTCGCCTCATGCCCAGGAGACGGAGCGAGGGCCGGGGCGGGTTGCCCGAGGTACCGGACGAAATCACGGGGTGGGGCGGCCGGTGAGGGCGATGCGCCACGGGGTAGCCGAATACCGGCAGGTAGGAGACCATCATCTCCATCTGACTTTCGGCACGAGCCGGATCCTTCTTCCTCACCCGAGGCAGCCATGCACAAGCGCCCATTCGCCGGCCTCACCGCTCTCGCGTTGGCCGGCGGCACCCTGCTGGGCACGGCGGCACCCGCCCAAGCCGCCGACCCCACGGTCCTGTACGTCAAACAAACGGCCACCGCCTGCTCGGACACCGGGCCGGGCACTGTGGAGCAGCCGTTCTGCACGATCGGGGCGGCCGCCGCGGTGGTCACCGCCGGACAGACGGTCGACGTCGGCGGCGGCAACTACCGGGAACGCGTCACCATCGCCAACTCCGGTACGCCGGACCAGCCGATCGTGTTCCGCAGCGGATCGTCGAACTCCAACGCCTCCCTGATCGGCCCGACGGCCGGGTTCGCCATCACCAGCCAGCACGACATCAGGATCGAGAGGTTCCAGGCCACCGGGTCGGTGGCGGTGCCTGCCCTCGACATCCGGGACGCCTCCCATATCGAGGTCGAGAACGGCACCTTCACCGTGTCGGACAATGCCACCGTGCCCGCCGTCCGACTCGCTGGTGTCACCCAGTCTTCCCTGAAGCGGGGCTACATCGGTGGACGGACCCTCGACGCCGGGGTGACCATGGACGCCGCCACCACCGGGGTGAGCCTCATCTCGCTGAATCTGACGGGCCGCACCTGGTACGACAGCGCCGACCGCAGTGTGGGCGTCCGCGTCGCCGGCCCCGGCAACACCATCCTCAACAACACCGTCGACGGCTTCGGCGGCGCCGCCATCTCGGTCGAGGCCGGCGCCACCGACACCGTGGTGGTCAACAACCAGATCACCGGCAGCTTCGGCTACGGCATCCACAACCACGGGGCCACCGGCACGGCGATCACCAACAACACGGTCAAGGGCCACTGCCTCGACGGCATCCGGGTCGACGGCACCTCCGCCAAGGTCTCGGTGCAGAACAACCTGCTCGCCGCTTACAACCCGCTCAATACGAACTCCTGCGGACCGTCGGCCTCCGGCCGGGTCGAGCTCGGGATCTACGACGCGGCCGTCGGGGACACCGCGGTCGACTACAACAACGCCGACGACTACTACTCGTCCTCACCGGCAACCTACGCGTGGAACGGTTCCCGGATGGGTTTGTCGGCGTTCCGTGCCGCCTCCGGCCAGGCAGCGCACGATCTGGAGACCGGCGACCCGAGGGACGCCTACGACTCGGCCAACTCGGCGGCGCCCGGCTACCAGGCCACCGACCGGGTCGGCAGGGCACGCGCCGACGACCGGCCAGGCCGGACACCGGTGCCGGCCCGGTGACGTACGCCGACCGCGGTGCGCTCGAGACCATCCGCAGCCCGCTGGCTCGCACCAACGTCACCCTAGATCTCGCCGCCACCTCGGTTAACGTGAACGCCTCGTCCTCCGAGCCGGGGTTCGTCCCGATCGCCTCGTACGAGTTCACCTTCGGTGACGGGACGGTCGTCACCCAGGCCTCGCCGGTCGTCTCGCACCGCTACGCGCAGCCGGGCGAGTACACCGTCTCCACCCGGGTCACCGGGACCGACGGCCGGTCGGGCAGCCGGGCCGACTTGATCAGCGTGCTGCCGCGTACCGGCACCATGGGCCTGCTCACCCTCTCCGGTCTCCGCTACGTCGGCCCAATGGCCAACGTTCCCTGGCCGGCGCTGGGCGCGGACCACGCCAAACTGGACGCGACCGGTCAGTTCGACCTCGTGGACGCGGGCAGCGGTCAGGTCGCCCTCTTCGCGCCGGCGAGCGGCCAGTACGTCACCGCCGACTCCGCCGGCGTCGAGTCGCTGTCGTTCAAGGGCACGGTGGTGACGCCCAACCAGCGGTTCACCCTGGTCCGCAACGCCGACGGCACCGTCAGCCTGAAGTCGGCCTCCAGCGGCCGGTACGTGACCGCGACGGCGAACGCCACCACTCCACTGATCGCCAACGCCACCACGATCGGCGCCACCCAGAAGTTCTACCGGGTCAACGTCGCCGACGCCGACCGCTCGCTCAAGGCCCGGGCGAACAACCGCTTCGTCACCGCGGAGAGCGCCGGCACCAAGCCGCTGATCGCCAACCGCACCAGCGTCGGACCGTGGGAGCGGTTCGACCTGGTGGACCTCGGTAACGGCCAGATCGGCATCTTCGCCCGGGCCGACAACCGCTTCGTCAGCGCCGACGGCAAGGGCACCCTCCCGCTGATCGCCAACCGCGCGTCGGTCGGTGCCTGGGAACGGTTCACCCTGATCCGCAACACCGACGGCACGGTCAGCCTGAAGGCCGCCATCAACAGCCGCTACGTCACCGCTGAAAGCGCCGGAGCCAAGCCCCTGATCGCCAACCGCACGACCATCGGCACGTGGGAGAAGTTCACCCTGGGCTGAGCCCGCGCCCGAACGACCGACGCCGCCCGGGACTTCCCCGGGCGGGCGTCGACGTGTCGGGGTTCAGCGCTCCAGGATGGCCGTGACGCCCTGGCCGCCGGCGGCGCAGATCGAGATCAGCCCCCGCCCGCTGCCCTTCTCGGCGAGCAGCTTGGCCAGGGTGGCGACGATCCGGCCGCCGGTGGCGGCGAACGGGTGCCCGGCGGCCAGCGAGGAGCCGTTGACGTTGAGCTTGTCCCGGTCGATCGATCCGAGCGGCGCGTCCAGGCCCAGCCGTTCCTTGCAGAACTCCGCCGACTCCCAGGCGGCCAGGGTGGCCAGCACCTGCGAGGCGAACGCCTCGTGGATCTCGTAGTAGTCGAAGTCCTGCAGTGTCAGCCCGGCCCGGGCCAGCATCCGGGGCACCGCGTACGCGGGAGCCATCAGCAGCCCCTCGTCGCCGTGCACGAAGTCGACCGCGGCGGTCTCGGACCAGCTGAACCAGGCCAGCACCGGCAGGCTGTGCTCCCGCGCCCACTCCTCCGACGCCAGCAGCACCGTCGAGGCGCCGTCGGTGAGCGGCGACGAGTTACCGGCCGTCATGGTGGCCCGCTCGGCGTCCGGACCGCGGTGGCCGAAGACCGGCTTGAGCGAGCCGAGCTTCTCCAGGCTGGTGTCGGGGCGGAGGTTCTGGTCCCGGGTCAGCCCCAGATAGGGGGTCATCAGGTCGTCGAAGAATCCCTTGTCGTACGCGGCGGCGAGCCGCTGGTGCGAGCGGACCGCCAGCTCGTCCTGGGCCTGCCGGTCGACGTTCCAGCGCAGCGCCGTCCGGGCGGCGTGCTCCCCCATCGACAGCCCGGTACGCGGCTCCGCGTTGCGCGGGATCTCCGGCTTGAACGGCTGGTGCGGGCGGAGCTTCGCGGCGATCTTCAGCCGCTCGCCGAGGGTCCGGGCGGAGTTGAGCTGGATCAGGGTGCGGCGCAGGTCCTCGTTGACGGCGAGCGGCGCGTCCGAGGTGGTGTCCACGCCGCCGGCGATGCCGACCTCGAGCTGCCCGAGGGCGATCTTGTTGGCGACCAGGATGGCCGCCTCCAGGCCGGTGCCGCAGGCCTGCTGGATGTCGTACGCGGGGGTGTGCGGGTCCAGCCGGGAGCCGAGCACCACCTCGCGGGTGAGGTTGAAGTCCTTCGAATGCTTGAGCACCGCGCCGACGACCACCTCGCCGACCCGCTGCCCAGCCAGCCCGAACCGGGCCACCAGGCCGTCCAGGGCCGCGCCGAGCATGTCCGCGTTGGACGCGTGCGCGTACCGGGAGTTGGACCGGGCGAAGGGGATGCGGTTGCCGCCGATGACCGCGACCCGCCGGACACTTTGCACGATCGGCCTCCTCGAAACTGTTGCCCGAACCCTACTCGCCAGTAGGCTACGCCCATGACCGACAGGTACGCGAGCTTCGTCCAATCGGGGGCCGGTCGCGCGCTGGTCAAGCGCCTCGGGCTGCCCGACCCGCCTCGACTGCGCCGGCACACGCCGGGCGACCCGCTCGTCCCCGGGCCCGTCCTGCTCGGCACCTCGGCCGACGGCCGGCTCGCCGAGCCGGTCACCAAGATCCTGACCTTCGCCGGGGTCGGGCTGCGCGACCCGGCCGCCGCCACCGACGCCACCGCGCGCTACGCCGCCCTGGTGTACGACGCCACCGGCATCACCGACTCCACCGAGCTGCGGCAGCTCTACGACTTCTTCCACCCGCAGGCCCGGGCGCTGCTGCCCAGCGGCCGGGTGATCGTGCTCGGCACCCCGCCCGCCGAGTGCGACTCGCCCCGTGAGGCGACCGCCCAGCGCGCGTGCGAGGGGCTGACCCGCAGCATCGGCAAGGAGTTCGGCCGGGGCGTCACCGCCCAGCTGGTGTACGTCACGAAGGCCGTCGACCCCGGCACCCTGACCAGCCTGGAGTCGACCCTGCGCTTCCTGCTGTCCGGCCGCTCCGCGTACGTCTCCGGGCAGGTGGTCCGGGTCGGCGCCGGCACCGCCCAGCCGCCGGCCGACTGGGACCGCCCGCTGGACGGCAGGTCGTGCTGGTCACCGGTGCGGCCCGGGGCATCGGCGCCGCGCTGGCCCGGGTGCTCGCCCGGGACGGCGCCCAGGTCGTCGCGCTGGACATCCCGGCCGCCGGGGACGAGCTGGCCGCGGTGGCCAACGAGATCGGCGGCACCGCCGTCCAGCTCGACCTGACCACCCCGGACGCCCCGACCCGCCTCGCCCAGCACCTCGCCGACCGGCACGGCCGGGTCGACGTGGTGGTGCACAACGCCGGCATCACCCGGGACAGAACGCTCGGCCGGATGGACGCCGACCGCTGGGACTCCGTCATCGACGTGAACCTCTCCAGCCAGGAGCGGATCAACGACGTGCTGCTGGAACGCGCCCTGATCCCGACCGGCGGCCGGATCGTCTCGGTCTCCTCGATCGCCGGCATCGCCGCAACCGCGGCCAGACCAACTACGCCACCAGCAAGGCCGGGGTGATCGGGCTGGTCGACTCGCTGGCCGCGGCGCTGCGCGACCGGGGCATCAGCGTCAACGCGGTCGCCCCCGGTTTCATCGAGACCCGGCTGACCGCGCGCATCCCGCTGATGCTGCGCGAGGCGGGGCGCCGGATGAACAGCATGTCCCAGGGCGGCCTGCCGGTGGACGTCGCCGAGACGATCGGCTGGCTGTCCTGGCCGGCGACCGGCGCGGTCAGCGGCAACGTCGTCCGGGTCTGCGGCCAGAGTCTGCTGGGGGCGTGATGGCGAGGCGGAAGGACCGGCCGGCGGACGGCCCGGCCGAGGACCTGTCGGTCCACGAACTGATCGACGGCCCCACCCGGGACCTGTCCGGCCTCGTCGTCACGCCCGACGCGGTGCAGGAGCTCGCCACCCACGACCTCAGCGTCCACGCCACCCAGGACCTCTCCGGGATCGCGCCGACCGGCGGGGAGACACCGGCCCCGGCCGGACAGGTGACGACCGCGCCGCGCAGCGCGCGGAGGATCGGGCGCTGGTCGACCTCCCCCGGATGCCGGCGGCCGGGGCGCTCTACCGCCGGGCCCTGCTCGGCACGCTGCCGGGGGTGGGCGGCCGGCGGAGTGACACCCTGCCCACAGTCGAGCTGACCGTGGCCGGCGTCGCCGTGGACCGGGCGCACCTCGCCGACTACGACCGGGTCTGCGGGTTCCGGCTCGCCGACCGGCTGCCGGCGACGTACCCGCACGTCATGGGGTTCCCGCTGGCGTTGCGGCTGATGACCGCGCCGGCGTTCCCCATCCCGCTGACCGGGGTGGTGCACGTGGCCAACCGGATCACCGTGCACCGACCGATCGAGGCCGGCGAACGGCTGGACTTCCGGACGTACGCGGAGAACCTGCGCCCGCACGACCGGGGCCGGCAGCTCGACGTGGTGCTCGTGGGCTCGGTCGACGGGGAGGAGGTGTGGCGCGGCGTCTCGACGTACCTCGGCAAGGAGCGCAGCGCCGGCGGCGGTGAGCGGCGCGACCGGGGTGACCGGCCGACGCCGCCGGCCCCCTCCGCGCACTGGCGGCTCACCCCCCGGGTCGGCACGGACTACGCCCGGGTCTCCGGCGACCACAACCCGATCCACACCTCCCGGCTCGGCGCCCGGCTGTTCGGCTTCCCGCGGCCGATCGCGCACGGGATGTGGAGCAAGGCGCACTGCCTGGCCGCGCTGGAGAGCCGGCTACCGGACGCCTACACGGTCGACGTGGCGTTCAAGCTGCCGGTGCCGCTGCCGTCGACGGTGGCGTTCAGCGCCACCCCGGGGTGGGATTTCGCGTTGCACGACGCCCGCTCCGGCCGCCCGCACCTGGTCGGCACGGTCCGCTGAGGGAGGGGCCCCGCATAAGGGGCCCCTCGCCACCCGTCGGCCCCGGAGCATGGGGGCATGGAGTCCGTGCTCGACCTGCTCCACCACACGGTCGCCTCGCCGTGGGTGTACCTGGTGATCTTCACGGTCACCGCGGTCGACGCGTTCTTCCCCGCCGTGCCGGGCGAGACGGTGGTGATCACCGCGGCGGTGTTCGCGGCGGGCGGCGAGCCCAACCTGGTCGCGGTCATCGTGGTGGCCGCGCTCGGCGCGCTCGCCGGTGACCACGTCTCCTACGCCGTGGGCCGGGGCGGCGGCGCCCACCGGGTGGCGCGGCTGCCGCCGACAGCCGCCGGCGGGCCGGCTCGGAGTGGGCCCGCCGGGCCCTCGACCGGCGCGGCGGCATGATCCTTACCACCGCCCGGTACGTCCCCGGCGGTCGCACCGCCGTCACCCTGACCATGGGCGCGGTCCGCTACCCGCCGCGCTGCTTCCTGCTCTACGACGCCCTCGCCTGCGGCAGCTGGGCGGTCTACTGCGGCCTGCTCGGCTACTTCGGCGGCCTGGCCTTCGAACGCGACCCGGTGAAGGCACTGCTGGTCGGCGTCGGGCTGTCGCTCGTCGTCACGTTCGGCCTGGAGCTGGCACGCCGGCTGCGCCGCCGCGCCCGCTCCCGCGCCCGGGCCGCCGTCCGTCGCTGACCGCCCCCGCCCTGCCGAGAACGTCAGCCGGCGGGCGGACGCCAGGTGACGCCGTGCAGCAGTTGGGCGGCGCCGAGCCAGGCCACGTTCATCATCCGGGTGGCGGTCTTCTCCGGGTCGGCCTCGGGGTGGTCGGCGAGCCAGTCGGCGAGGGACTCGGTCGCGCCGACCAGGGCGTACGCGACGACCTCCAGGTCGGTCGGGCCCACCTCGTGCCCCTCGGCGCGCAGCGCGTTGTCCAGCATGCCGGCGACCACCTCGACCAGCCGGCCCCGCATGGTGGCCAGTTCCCCGGCGAAGGGCTGCTCGCCGCGGGCCTGGCGGTAGAGCACCGCCCAGCCGTCCCGGTGCGCGCCGACGAAGCCGAAGAAGGCGCGCAGGCCGCGCCAGAGCCGCTCGTCGGCGGGCAGGTCGGAGGCGGCCGCCCCGGCGATGGCCTCCATCATCCGGGTGCCCTCCCGGTGCAGGCAGGCGACGAAGAGCTCCTCCTTGGTGCCGAGGTACGCGTAGACCATCGGTTTGGAGATCCCGGCGTCCTCGGCGATCTCGTCCATGCTGGCGGCGTGGAAGCCGCGGCGGGAGAAGACCTTGACCGCCGCGTCGAGCATCTGCTGCTCGCGGACGGCCCTCGGCAGGCGCTTGAAGGTGGGTGTGCTGGACACTCTTGCGAGCATACCTACTCGTGCGTAAGGTTACGCCAGAGTAACCAAAGTCGGCCCGCTCCGAGAGGTGCATCCCCCATGACTGACTTCGACCCGGCCAACTTCGCGAACGTCGAGCCCAAGGAGTTCGCGAAGCTGGTCAAGTCCACCCCCGACGACAAGATCGCCGAGGTGATGTCGGGCGACCTGCGCGGCAAGATCCTGAGCGAGGTCTTCAACCGGATGCCGTCGCTGTTCCGCGCCGACCGCGCCGGCTCCACCAACGCGGTCATCCACTGGAACATCACGGGCCGTCCCGACGGTGGCACCGACACCTACGAGATCGTCATCGAGAACGGCGCCTGCACCGTCTCGGACACCGCGCAGCGGGACCCGAAGCTGAGCCTCACGATGGGCCCGGTCGAGTTCCTCAAGATCGTCTCCGGCGGCGGCAACCCGGTGATGATGTTCATGACCGGCAAGCTGAAGGCCAAGGGCGACCTGGGCCTCGCCGCCAACATCGCCAACCTGTTCGACATCCCCAAGGCCTGACGTGACCGAGTTCTCGCTCGACCTGAACGAGGAACAGCGGGATCTGCGCGACTGGGTGCACGGCTTCGCCGCCGAGGTCGTGCGCCCGGCCGCGGCCGAGTGGGACGCCCGGGAGGAGACTCCCTGGCCGGTCATCCAGGAGGCGGCGAAGGTCGGCCTGTACGGCTTCGAGTTCCTCGCCACCTGCTGGGCCGACCCCACCGGCCTGTCCCTGCCCATCGCCAGCGAGGAGCTCTTCTGGGGCGACGCCGGCATCGGGCTCAGCATCTTCGGCACCTCCCTCGCCGTCGCCGCCATCTACGGCGCGGGCACGCCCGACCAGCTGGTCGAGTGGGTGCCGCAGTGCTTCGGCGACGTCGACTCGCCGGCCGTCGCCGCGTTCTGCACCAGCGAACCGGAGGCCGGCTCGGACGTCGCGTCGATGCGTACCCGGGCGGTGTACGACGAGGCCACCGACGAGTGGGTGCTGCGCGGGCAGAAGGCGTACGCCACCAACGGCGGGATCGCCGGGGTGCACGTGGTCACCGCCTCGGTGGACCCGTCGCTCGGCTCCCGCGGGCAGGCGGCGTTCGTCGTACCGCCGGGCACGGCGGGGCTCAGCGCGACCCGCAAGCTGCGCAAGCTGGGGCTGCGCGCGTCGCACACCGCCGACGTCTTCCTCGACGACGTACGGGTGCCCGGGCGCTGCCTCCTCGGCGGGCGGGACGCCCTGCTGGAACGCCTCGACCGGGCCCGCTCCGGCCAGCGCGCCTCCGGCCAGGCCGCGATGCGGACGTTCGAGCTGTCCCGGCCGACGGTCGGCGCCCAGGCCCTCGGCGTGGCCCGGGCGGCGTACGAGTACGCCCTCGACTACGCCAAGGACCGGGTCCAGTTCGGACGGCCGATCATCGAGAACCAGGCGGTCGCGTTCGCGCTGGCCGACATGAAGATGGAGATCGACGCGGCCCGGCTGCTGGTCTGGCGGGCCTCCTGGATGGGGCGCAACAACCGGCCGTTCACCGCGGGCGAGGGCTCGATGTCCAAGCTCAAGGCCGGCGAGGTGGCCGTCTCGGTCACCGACAAGGCGGTCCAGCTGCTCGGCGGCGCCGGCTTCCTGCGCGACCACCCGGTCGAACGCTGGTACCGGGACGCCAAGATCTACACCATCTTCGAAGGCACCTCCGAGATCCAGCGGCTGGTCATCTCCCGCGCGATCTCCGGGATGCAGATCCGTTGACCGGTGGCCGGGTCGGCCCACCGGCCGACCGCCACGGCGCGGGTGCCGCCTCCTCACCCTCCGTTCCGACGTGCACGACCCACGGTATGCGACGGGTGGGCCCGGTGACCGCCGGCTGGGCTCCCGGCCGCCGCGGGTGCATGATCGGGAGGAAACGTTCGGCGTGGCAGGGCTCCTCCGGGGGCCCTTCCGTGCTCCCCGAAGGAGGGTTGCGGCTTGGACCTGCCGTTCATCGTCGCCACGCTGACCCGGCGCGGACTGCTCACCCCGGGCCGTCCCATCCGGGTCGCCTCCCAGCTCGGCGCGCTGCGCAAGTGGGGCTGGAGCCTCGCCGGTGAGCTGCGCCAGGCCGCCGCCCGCGACCCCGGTCGGGCGGCCGTCGTGGACGAGCAGGGCGTCGAGCTGACCTATCAGGAGCTGCTGGACCGGGCCGAACGGCTGGCCCGGTCGATGCGCGCCGGGCTCGGCGTCCAGGCCGGGGACCGGATCGGGGTGCTCTGCCGCAACCACCACGGGCTGATCGAGGCGGTCGTCGCGGCGATGCTGCTCGGCGCGGACGCCGTCCTGGTCAACACCGGCCTCTCCGCCGCGCAGTTGACCACCGTCGCGGAGGAACAGTCGCTGCGGGTCCTGGTGCACGACGCCGAGTTCGCCGAGCGGGTCCTCGGCCTCCCCGCCGACGTGCAGCGGGTCGACGAGCGCGGCCAGGAGGAGCTGATCGCCGGCGCCCTGCCCGGTGACCAGCTCCAGCCGCCCGAGCGGGACGGCCGGACCATCGTGCTCACCTCCGGCACCACCGGAGCGCCCAAGGGCGCCCGCCGGCCCACCCCGCACGGCTTCGGCCCGCTGGTGTCCATCATCGACCGGATTCCGCTGCACGCCCGCGACACCGTGCTGATCGCCGCGCCGCTCTTCCACACCTGGGGGTACGCGGCCCTCCAGGTGGCGTTCGCCCTGCGCTCCACCATCGTGCTGCACCGCCGCTTCGACCCGGCCACCACGGTGGCCGCGCTGGCCGCCCAGCCGTGCGACGCGCTCTTCGCCGTGCCGGTGATGCTGCAGCGGTTGCTGGAGGTGCCGGCGCCGGACCCCCGGCCACCGCTGAAGGTGGTCGCGGTCAGCGGCTCGGCCCTCCCCGGCGGACTCGCCCCCAAGTTCATGGACGCCTACGGGGACGTCCTCTACAACCTGTACGGCTCGACCGAGGTCTCCTGGGCGTCCATCGCCGGCCCGGCCGACCTGCGCGCCGCCCCGACCACCGCCGGCCGCCCGCCGCATGGCACCCGGCTGGAGATCCTGGACGACGCCGGTGAACCGGTCCGGGACGGACGGGTCGGGCGGATCTTCGTGGGCAACGAGATGCTCTTCGAGGGGTACACCTCGGGAGCCGGCCGGGAGACCCACGACGGCCTGCTGAACACCGGCGACCTGGGCCGGGTCAACGCCGATGGCCTGCTCTTCGTCGACGGTCGGGCGGACGACATGATCGTCTCCGGGGGCGAGAACGTCTTCCCCTCCGAGGTGGAGGACCTGCTCGCCCGACTGCCGCAGGTCCGTGAGGCCGCCGTGATCGGGGTGCCCGACCCCGAGTACGGCCAGCGTCTCGCCGCGTTCCTCGCCCTGCACCCCGGCGAGACGCTCGACCCGGAGGCGGTCCGCGAGTACGTCCGGCACTACCTGGCCCGCTTCTCCGTACCCCGGGACGTGATCTTCGTGAAGTACCTGCCGCGCAACGCCACCGGCAAGGTGCTCAGTCGCGAGCTGCGTCGCTACTACGGCTGAGGCACGGGCCACAGGGGACGGACACCTCGGCGCCCGGTGGTAGCTTCTCATCCGCCGCCGGTCCCGGCAGGTCCCTGCTCACTCGTTCCAGGAGCTGCTCGATGGTCCGTCTCCGCCGGCGCTGGGCACTCGGTCTGCTCGCCGGCGGCGTCTCCGCCGTGGCGCTCGGCACCACCGAACCGGTCCTCGGCCGCCGTCGCAGCGGGACCCTGGTCCGGCGGCAGCCACCCCCGGTCGAGGTGGAGAACCGCGCGGCCGGCACGCCGTGGTGGCCGGAGGACGGCCGCCGGGCCGCGAACGACCGGCACCGCCAGATCCAGGGGTACGCCTCGACGACCAGCGTCGCCCCCGGCGAGTCGATCGACTTCCACGTCGCGGTCAACCCGGCGGGCCGGTACCGGATCTCGATCCACCGGCTCGGTTGGTACGACGGCGCGGGCGCCCGCACCGTGCTGACCAGTCCCGAGTTCGACGGCGTGCCGCAGCAGGTGCCGGCGGTCGACCCGGTGACCGGGGCGATCGCCTGCCGCTGGCCGGTCTCCTGGACGGTCCGGGTGCCGGACGACTGGACCTCCGGCCTCTACCAGGCGGTCTTCACCTCGGCGGACGGCTGGCGCGCCTGCACCCCGTTCGTGGTCCGGGACGACCGCCGGGCCGCGGCGCTCTGCGTGGTCCTGCCGGTCACCACCTGGCAGGCGTACAACCAGTGGCCGCGGGACCGGCGGGTCGGCAAGAGTCTCTACAACGGCTACGCGGCCACCGGCCGGCGGGATCCCCGGCTCCGGGCGCTGGAGGTCTCCTTCGACCGCCCGTACGCCGACCACGGCATCCCGATCCAGCTCACCCGGGACCACGACGCCATCCAGTGGCTGGAACGCCGCGGCTACGACGTCAGCTACGCGACGAGCTTCGACCTGCACTCGGGGCGGCTCGACCCGACCCGGCACCGGGGGATCGTGTTCTGCGGCCACGACGAGTACTGGTCGTGGGAGATGCGCGGGGCGGCGGAACAGGCCGTGGCCGCCGGGACCAGCCTCGCCTTCCTCGGCGCCAACAGCATCTACTGGCACGTCCGGGTGGGTCCCGCCGACGACGGCCGGCCGGAGCGGCTGGTGGCCTGCGCCAAGACCACGCCGGACCCGGGCGAGGACAGCGCCGGCCCGACCGTCACCTGGCGCGTCGTCGGCCGGCCCGAGCAGGCGCTGCTGGGGGTTCAGTACAACGGCATCGTCGGCACCCCGCAGCCGCTGGTGGTCCGGGCTGCGGACCACTGGTTCTGGGCGGGCGCCGGGGTGGCCGACGGTGACCGGATCCCCGGTGTCGTCGGCGGCGAGGCCGACGGCGTGCACGCCGACGTGCCCCGGCCGTCCGGGGTGGACGCCGCCGTCCTGAGCGCTTCGCCGTACCGGACGCGCGACGGCGGCCACCGGGTGCAGAACACCCACCTGTACGAGACGCCGCAGGGCGCGCTGGTCTTCGCCTCGGGCACCCTGTGCTGGACCATGGCGCTGAACCGGCAGGGGCACCGGGACGAGCGGATCGAGCGGGCCACCGGCAACCTGCTGGACCGGATCACCGGCCGGGCCGGCCCGTCGACGGGTCCGGCGGTGCCGGCCCGGGGCTGACGGGTCGGCGGCGGGGGCAGCCCGGCGTACCGGAGAGCCGCCCCGCCGCCGGCGTCAGGCCCGGTCGGCGGCCCGGCCGATCGCCGCCGCCACCCCGCCGACCCGGTCGGCGAGCAGGCCCAGCGCGCCCACCGCCCGGTCCACCGGATCGTCCGTCGCGCCACCGAGCGCGCGGGCCCGCAGGTAGCCGGCCTTCACCTCGGCCCACCGTCGAGCCTGCTCGGTCGTGAGCCGGCCCCGCAGCTCCGCCAGCTTCAACAGGTTCGCCTCGGCACCCGCGGCGAGGGTCTGCGCCTCGCCGAGGTAGTGGTCGTCGATGACCGCCTCCAGCTCCTCGTCGCTGAGCACCGGGACGATCCGCTCGGCCAGCTTGTTCATGTTCCGGTACGACCCCTGGAGCTGGAAGGGCGGCTCGGTGCGGGAGGCGTCGGCCTGCGCCGCCGAGGCGATGTACGCCTGATTGTTGGCGAGCACCACCTGCTGCACCCGCAGCAGCTTGCGCAGCACCGAGACGATCTGCTCCAGCTCCACCGGCGAGTACGGGTGGGCGAGCTGGTCGGCCCGCACCGACTCGTCGCCCCGGGCGAGGCGGACCAGCAGTTCGACGTCGCCGCGGTCCCGGCCGGACAGCGGCGCCAGCACCGGGTTCGAGGTGAGGGCGTTCTCGATGTAGCTGAGCGCGAACACCTCCTCCCGGCCGGAGAGCACGTCCCCGAGGTTCCACACGTCGGCCCGGTTGGCCAGCATGTCCGGCACCCGGAACCGCTGCCCCGACTCGGTGTACGGGTTGCCCGCCATGCACACCGCGAACCGCTTGCCCCGCAGGTCGTAGGTGCGGGTCCGGCCCTCCCAGACGCCCTCCATCCGGCGCTGCCCGTCGCAGAGCGAGATGAACTTCTGCAGCAGCTCCGGCGAGGTGTGCTGGATGTCGTCGAGGTAGAGCAGGACGTTGTTGCCCAGCTCCAGGGCGAAGGAGATCTTCTCCACCTCCTGCCGGGCGGTCGCGTCGGGCGCGTCCGCCGGGTCGAGCGAGGTGACCCCCGAGCCCAGGGCCGGCCCGTTGACCTTGACGAAGACCAGGCCCAGCCGGCTGGCCACGTACTCCATCAGGGTGGTCTTCCCGTAGCCGGGCGGGGAGATCAACAGCAGCAGGCCGGACTGGTCGACCCGCTTGGCGTCGCCGGTCGCGCCGAGCTGGCGGGCCAGGTTGTCCCCGATCAGCGGCAGGTAGACGTCGTCGAGGAGTCGGTTGCGGACGAACGCGCTCATCACCCGCGGCCGGTACTCCTCCAGCCGCAGCCGGTCCCGCTCGGCGGCCACCAGCGCGTTGCGCCGGCGCTGGTAGTCCCGGTACGCGGGCACCAGCTCGGTGCGGAACCGGCGGGCCCGGGCCAGCGTCTCGTCCAGCCGCAGCGTGAGCGCCGACCCGACGATCCGGGGATGCGCGCCGAGCAGCCCGCCGACCGTCTCCGACATCGTCGCCGCCGCCTCGTGGCGCGGCAGGTCCGCGCCGCACAGCTCCACCGCGACCGCCTCCGGCAGGTCGTACCCGGACAGCGTGCCGTCGTCGGTCGCCAGGAACGCGGTCAGCCACGCCTCGACCAGCTGGTGGCGGCTGGTCAGGTCGCCGTCGAGGGCCCGCAGGTCGGCGTCGAACTCCCGGGCGGAGCGGGACTGCGGACCGCCGAGGGCGCGCCGGAACCGGTCCAGCATGGCCCGCGCGCCGGCTCCGGTGACGAAGCCCGCGGGTGGCCGGGACAGCTCCTCGAACAGGTACTCGCCGGCCAGGGCGGCCTCCCCGGCCGGCCCGGTCAGCCCGGCGTCGGTCAGGAAGCGGCCCACCTCGGCGGCCAGCTCGGCGTGCAGCCGGTCGATCGCGTCCCCCGCCTCGACCCGGTCGCCCTCCGGTGGCACCGCACCCCGGTCGGGGCGGCCGAAGCGGTCCCGGGCCCGGGCCAGCGAGGTGGCCCGGGCGGTCCAGCCGGCCCGGTCCGGCTCGGCGGTGCCGAACCGCCAGAACAGCTGCGCGGCGGCCCGGGCGGCCGGCGGGTAGCGGAGCAGGCCCGCCCCGGCGTGCAGGCGCAGCAACGCCCGCAGCAGCTCCGTCGCGTCGTGATCGTGCACGCCCCGCTCGTAACCCTCGTCGTAGCGGGCCTCGGCGAACCGGCGGACCAGCTCGCGCAGGTCACCGGCGTCGGCCGCCGCCGCCCGCAGCCCGTCCAGGGTCAGCCCCTCCCGGCCCGCCTCGGCGGCGGTCAGGATCGAGGTGGCCAGATACTCCGCGCGGTACACCGCCGGCGATTCGGAGACCAGCAGCTGGTCCCAGAACCGGCGGGTGCGGGCGAACTCGGTGTCCCGGACCGGGGCGCGGTAGTCGGTGCCGGTCACCGCCACCGCCAGCCCGCCGTCGTGCGGCACCACGGTGACGTCGACCGGCTGGGTGTTCACCGCGAAGCGGTGCCGGCCCAACCGGATCGTCTCGCCGCCGTCGGCGTACAGGTCCAGGCGGTCGCGCAGGCCGCGACCGGCCTCGAGGCGCGCGGCCCGGATCCGGCCGTCCAGCTCCTCGGCCCGGACGGGGTCGCCCAGGGTACGCAGCTCTTCCACGACCGCGCGCAGCTTGCCCACCATCGGGTCCGCCGCGAAGTACGTGTTGATCTCGTCCAGCGAACCCAGCGTGCCGATCCGGTGCCGCACGCTGACCAGGACGCGCTCCGCCGACGAGACCAGCCGGTCGGCCCGCCGGGCCCGCTCGTCCAGCAGCGCCTGCTTCCGCGAGGAGAACGCCTCGTAGATCTCGGTCCGCCGGGTCGCCAGCGCGGCGAGGAAGTCGTCGAACTCCCCGAACCGGGACTCCAGGTCCTCCACCCGCAGCAGCAGCCGGCCCAGCTGCTCGTCGCAGCGCTCGGCGGTGTCCGCCGCCGCCAGCGCCCCGGTCACCGCCTGCCCGAGCAGCGCGAACTCGGCCGCGAAGCCGGCCCGGCCCTCCACCTCCAGCAGCTCCCGGCGGCGGTTGTCCAGCACCGCCCGGGCCCGGTTGACCGCGCCGAGCACCTCGCCGACCCGGGTCAGGATCCCGGTGCGGACGGTCGCGTCGGCGATGTCCAGCCCGCCCACCACGTCGGTGATGGTCTGCAGCCCCTCGGCGCGTCCGGCCAGCTCGTCCCGGACCGCCCCGGCCTCGGCCACCGTGCCGATCGCCGCGCCCCGCCCGGCCAGCCGGTCGACCTCGGCCTGGTAGCCGGTGAACGCGTCGTCCCGGCGCAGGAAGTCCACCGCCCGCCGGCCGGCAGCAGTCAACTCGTCGTCCAGCCGCCCCGCCAGCTCGTCGATCCGCCCGTGGTCGACGTACCGCAGCTCCCGCAGCGTCTCCAGGTGACCGCGCGCCTGGCGCAGCCCGGCGAGCTGCCGCACCCAGTCGTCGGCGGTGAGCGGCGCCTCGCCGCGCGCCCGCCGGGCCAGCGAGGCGATCCGCTCCGCGCTCTCGTCCATCGCGTCCGCGCCTGCTCAGTGAGGGCGCGGACCTTCTCGTACTCGTCGAGCACCGCGACGGCGGTGCGCCGCAGCTCGGCCAGCGGCGCCAGCAGGTCGCCGAGGTCGGCCTCGCCGAGCCAGTGGTAGTGGTCGACGATCCGGGCGCAGGCCGCGATCAGCGCCTCGTAGACCCCGGTGGTGGCCGCCGCGCCGTCGACCATCCGGGCCACCGACAGGCAGTCGGAGATGCCCCGGACCAGGTCGGCGTTGCCGATCCGCTCCAGCGGGCCGGTGCCCGCCGGCTGTGCCGCCGCGTACGCGTCGGAGACGTACGGCGTCTGCCAGATCTGCATCGGGTGGACCCGGGTCGGCTCCTCGGAGGTCGCCCGGAACACCACCAGCGTGCCGTCGTCGAAGAGCGAGAAGCCGTGGCACGGGATCGGCGCCGCCACCTCCTTGCGGATGGCGTTGTACGGCAGCAGCAGCGAGCGGCCGTCGGCCCGGGCGTGGAAGACGTAGAGGACGTCCTCCCCGTTCGGGGAGCGGACCACCCGTTCGAACTCCAGCCCGGACACGTCGGTGTCGAAGGTGCGGGTGACCCCGGTGGCCAGGTGGTAGCCGCCCGGGAAGATGATCCCGTGGTCCTCGGGCAGCCGCTGGCAGGCCGGCCCGATGCCGTCGAGCCGGACCACCTCCCGGGTCAGCGTGTTGAAGACCAGGTGCCGCCACTCGGTCTCCTTGTACGGCCGCATCCGCAGCAGGATCAACGGGCCGACCCGGGCCCAGCTCACGTCGGCGTCGGCCAGGCTCTGCAACGGCTCGTCCACCGGCTCGTCGTAGATGCCCTCGCCGACCTCGGTGTTGTTCTCCAGCTTGACGGTCAGCGTGCCGCCGACCGTCTCCACGAAGATCTCGTCGGCGATGGAGATGTGCGGGTGCCGGCCGAGGACGTGGTCCTCCCGGGTCGTCTCGATCCACTCGAAGTCGTGCGAGGGTGGGAAGACGTGGTCCCGCTCGCCCCGGTTGTCCAGGTACCCGACGCCGCCGTCGGCGTCCAGCCGCCAGCGCAGCACGCGGATGTCGTCGGTCCGCGGGCCGGTCTGGAACACCGCCAGCAGCCGACCGTCGAGCCGGCGTAGCTGCAGCAGCCGGGTCTGCCGGTAGTAGCGGTACAGCTCGGCGAAGTCGCGCTGGAACACCGGGTCGCGCAGCAGGCCGGCAACTCGTCCGGGCCGGCCCGGTCGAACCGGAACGATTCGGAGTCGCCCGCCTCGCCCACATCGCCGCGCTCCCGCTCGAAACGATGCAGCGAGAAGACGTCGTCGACCGTCGTCTCCGGCTTCAGCCCGATGAAGACGTTGTAGCCGAAGAGCATCAGCCCGCCGACCGGGACGATGTCCCGGGGCACGCAGTTGTTCCCGGTACGGATCCGCTCGGTGCTGAGCAGGCGCAGCTCGGTGCTGCCGAAGACCTCCAGCCGCCGGGCGTTCAGCCGCTCCGCCCGCCGGGCCAGCTCGCCGGCCTGCCCGACGAGCCGGTTCCGCAGCACCTCGTAGCTGCCCGCGTCCAGCCCGACCGGGCCGTCGGCGTCCGCCCCGGTCGTACCGGCCGCGTCCCCGCCGGTCGGACCGGGCACCGGCTCACTCACCGGCACGCTGCCGCGGGCCGGCCAGGGCGGCCAGCGGGGTCTCGGCCACGCCGAGGCGCTGCGCGGCGTTCAACAGTTCCTGGAGCTTGCCCTTGTCGGCGCCGCCGGCCCGCATCTGCTGCAACAGGAAGGCGGAGAGGGTCAGGTTCTGCACGTCACCGGTGTTGATCGAGCCGAGCATCCGGGTCAGGTCGTCGGTGAAGCTGGCCGTGCCGTCCAGCCACGGCTGGGTGAGACCCCGGGCGACGTCCGAGTGGGCCACGAAACCGTCCACGCTCTTGCCGAACGAGATCGAGCTGAGCAGCCGGTCGAAGAAGACGCTGTCCCCGCCGACAATGTCGATGTTCGCCTTCGCCAGGCCGGTGGAGACCAGCCTCGCCTGCGCCTCGGCGACCTGCCGCTGCGTGTCCAGCCCGGCGAGCCGGACCTCCTTCTCCAGCTCCAGCCGCAGCCGGTACTCCTCGTGCTGGCGGGTGGCGTCGTCCAGCGCGGCCATCGCCGCCGCCTTGTCGGTCAGACCCTCGGCCTCGCCCTTCAGCTTCTCGCGTACCGCCTCCGCGGCCAGCAGGGCCTTGTCGCGCTCGACGGCGACCTCCGCGCGGCCGACCTTCTCGATCGCCTCGGCGCTTCGCTCGCGGACCTGCACCTCGGCCAGGCCGGCGGCCGCCGCCTCGGCCTGGGTGCCCTCGGCCAGCCGGATCTTCGCCCGGGTGTCCAGCTCGGCGGCCTGCTGCCGGGCCTCGGCGAGCACCAGCTCCTCGCGGGCCTTGAACTTCGCCGCCGTCTCGGCCGCCTCCGCCGCCTTGATGTCCTTGACCAGGTTCTCCTGCGCCTCGGCCTCGGCCTGGATGACCACCGCCTGGCGGGTCCGCTCGGCCTCCTCGACCACCCGCAGGCGCTTGATGTTCTCCTCCTGCTCGGCGACGGTCTTCTCGACCGCGATCCGCTCCCGGACGACCTCGGCGATGGCCCGCTTCTCCGCCTCGACCTCCTTGTCCTTCGAGATCGTGCTGAGCTCGGTCTCCCGCTGCCGGCCGATGACCTCCAGCATCCGGTCCTTCTCGATCCGCTCGGTCTCGATCGCGATGACCCGCTCGCGGTTCTTCTCGGCGACCGCGATCTCCCGGGTCCGATTCTCGTGCTGGATGCCCAACTGCTCGTCAGTACGGATGTTCGCCGTCTCGGCGCGCAGCCGCTCCTCCGCCCGGACCCGGGTGATCTCGGCCTCCTCGCGGGCCCGCACCGTCTCGATCTCCCGCCGCTGCTTGGCCTCGGCGTCCGCCTGCCGCCGCTCCAGCTCGAGGATCGCCTCCCGGGCGTCGACGTTCTGCCGGGTGATCTCCTTCTCCTCGCTGCGCTGGAACTCGTTGGTCCGCACGTGTTCGATCGCGGTCAGCTCGGTGATCTTCCGGATGCCCTGGGCGTCGAGGATGTTCTTGGCGTCCAGCTGGGACATCGGGGTCTGCTCGAGGAAGTCGATCGCCGCGTCCTCCAGGCTGTAGCCGTTGAGGTCGGTGCCGATCACCCGGATGATCTGGTCGCGGAACTCGTCGCGCTTGGTGTAGAGGTCGACGAAGTCCAGTTGCTTGCCCACCGTCTTCAGCGCCTCCGAGAACTTGGCGTTGAACAGCTCCTGGAGGGTCTCCCGGTCACTGGCCCGGGCGGTGCCGATGGCCTGCGCCACCTTGATGACGTCCTCGGTGGTCTTGTTGACCCGGACGAAGAAGGTGATGCGGATGTCGGCCCGGATGTTGTCCCGACAGATCAGACCCTCGTTGCCGGTCCGCTCGATGTCGATCGTCTTCACCGAGATGTCCATGATCTCGGCCTTGTGCAGCACCGGCAGGACCACCGCCCCGGTGAACGTGACGTCCACCCGGCGGACCTTGGAGACGATCAGCGCCTTGCCCTGTTCCACCTTGCGGAACAGGCGGCTGACCAAAAAGACCACGCCGAGGGCGACGAGCAGGAGGACGGCGAGCAGTACGCCGATCCCAGTGGTGAGGACATCCATGGCTGAGCGCGCGGTGCCGGTCCGGTGGTGCGGGTGGACCGGTGGGTGCCGCGCATCCTCCTTTCGTTTCAGGGGGTACGAGGGCAGCGTGGGACGAACCGGCGGCGGGGTGACCGTCCGGTCGAGGCGGGAGGGGGTGACCCGCCGTCGCGGGAGCGGGTCACCGGCGGCGGCTACATCGGTGCGGGACGCGAAGGGTCGGGGTCGAAGGCGATGCCCGCGGGCATGACCCAGAAGAACTCGCCCTCGACGTCGTAGTCGTAGATCAGCGCGGAGCTGCCGGCGCGCAGCGGCTCGGCGCCGGACTGGCGGACCTGGACGACCGCGGAGGACCCGTCCGCCGCCGTCACCTCCGCCTGCCCGAAGTCGGCGGTCACCCGCCCCGTGCGGATCGTGCAGAGGCTGCCGACGAAGGCCTGCCGGCTGGACTCCGTACCGGTGGGGAAGAGGCGGCTCAGCGGCACGGCGACCAGCCGGGTCACCAGCCAGGCGCCGAGCAGCGCCACCAGCAGCACCCCGACCGACACGGCGACCCGGGCGGCGACGCCCAGGCCGAGCCCGTCGAGCAGCACGGTGCCGGCCAGGCTGACGAACCAGGCCACCGCGACGATCAGGGAGAACACGATGGTGGCGGGCAGGCCGCCGAGCCCGAGGCCGGCCAGGACGTCACCCGGAACCCCGTCGAGGTCGAGGTCGTCGCCGAGGTCCAGCACCCCGGTCAACACCAGCAGCCAGTAGCCGACGACCACCAGCAGCAGGAAGCTGAACAACACGGTGGGGAAGCTGAGCGCCGTACCGACGAACCCGGTCACCGCATTCCCTCCCCCGTTCCCGGCAGGGGCTTCACACCCACCGGCAGGGTGATCGTGACATGGGTTGTCAATACCCGGTGGCCGCCGAACGGCTGATTCACGGCCGCCTGACCGCCGAGCCGGCCGATCCGGCGTAGCCGCAGCCAGCGGTCCTCGCGGAGCCGGCGACGGCGGTGGTCGGTGCGGGACGGGTGGCGGGCGGCGGTGCGTCAGTCCGGCAGGGTGATCCGGCCGTCCACCGCCGCGGCGGCGATGTCGGTGCGGTGGTGCGAGCCGGCCAGCTCGATGCCGTCGACCAGCGCGTACGCGGCGTCGCGTGCGGCGGCCAGGTCGGGGCCGATGGCCGTACCGCAGAGGACGCGACCGCCGGCGGAGAGCAACGCGCCGTCGGCGGCCCGGCGGGCCGTGCCCGCGTGGATGACCCCCGGGCGGTCCGCGCCGGTGATCACGTCGCCGGTACGCGGCGCGGCCGGGTAGCCGTCGGCGGCCACGACCACGGTGACCGCCGCGCCGTCCCGCCAGCGGAGCGGCGGGTGCGCGGCCAGCGTGCCGGTCGCGGCGGCGTGCAACAGCCCGGCGAGCGGCGTCTCCAGCAGCGCCAGGAGGACCTGGGTCTCCGGGTCGCCGAACCGGGCGTTGAACTCGATCACCCGCGGGCCGGCGGCGGTGATCGCCAACCCGACGTAGAGCAGCCCGGCGAAGGGCGTGCCCCGGCGGCGCATCTCGGCCAGCGTGGGGTGCACGACGTCACGCATCACCTCGTCGACCAGGCCGTCCGGCGCCCAGGGCAGCGGCGCGTACGCCCCCATGCCGCCGGTGTTCGGCCCGGTGTCGCCGTCGCCGACCCGCTTGAAGTCCTGGGCGGGCAGCAGCGGCAGCGCCGCCTCGCCGTCGGTGACCACGAAGAGCGAGACCTCCGGGCCGGCGAGGTACTCCTCGATCACCACCCGGCCGCACTCCCCGGCGTGCTCCAGCGCCGCGGCCCGGTCCTCGGTCACGACGACGCCCTTGCCGGCGGCCAGGCCGTCGTTCTTCACCACGTACGGCGGGCCGAACTCGTCCAGCGCCCGGCCGGCGCTCTCGGCGTCCGTGCAGGTGAAGGCGCGGGCGGTGGGCACCCCGGCGGCGAGCATGACGTCCTTCGCGAACGTCTTGGAGCCCTCCAGCCGGGCCGCCTCCGCGGACGGGCCGAACGCGGGGATGCCCTTGCCGCGTACCGCGTCGGCGACCCCGGCCACCAGCGGCGCCTCCGGCCCGATCACCACCAGGTCGGCCCCGACCTCGACGGCGAGCGCCGCAACGGCCGCCGGATCGGATGCGTCAACCGACCGCAACTCCGCCACCCCGGCAACGCCAGGATTCCCCGGTGCCGCGATCAACGCCGCCACGGACGGATCGCCAGCCAACCCGAGCGCGAGCGCATGCTCCCGCCCCCCGCCACCCACAAGAAGAACCCGCACGACCCCGCATCCTACTGACCCCACCGGCGCCCCCGTTGATCATGAAGTTGTCGGCGCGCCACCGGCATGTCACACCGACAACTTTCATGATCAACGTAGACGGGAGGTTAGGGGAGGAGGGGGTGGCGGACTACGTTTTCTTCGCGGCCGGGGCCTACGCCGACGACGCTGACGCGGGTGCCGGTCAGTTCCTCGATGCGGGCGATGTAGCGTCGCGCGTTTTCCGGGAGCTCGTCCTCGGTACGGGCCTTGGTGATGTCTTCCCACCAGCCGTCGAGCTCTTCGTAGACGGGGGTGGCGTGGTGGAAGTCGGTCTGGGTCATCGGCATGTCGTCGAACCGCTCGCCGTTGATCTCGTACGCGACGCAGATCGGCACCTTGGGCAGGCCGGTGAGCACGTCCAGCTTGGTGACCACCAGGTCGGTGACGCCGTTGAGGCGGGACGAGTACCGGGCGACGACGGCGTCGAACCAGCCGGTGCGGCGCTCCCGGCCGGTGGTGGTGCCGTACTCGTGGCCGACCTTGCGCAGGTGCTGGCCGTTGTCGTCGAAGAGCTCGGTCGGGAACGGGCCGGCGCCCACCCGGGTGGTGTACGCCTTGCTGACCGCGATCACCCGGCTGATCGCCGTCGGCGGGATGCCGGCGCCCACGCACGCCCCACCGGCGGTCGGATTCGACGAGGTGACGAAGGGGTACGTGCCGTGGTCCATGTCGAGCATGGTGGCCTGGGCGCCCTCCAGCAGGACGGTCTCGCCGCGGTCCAGCGCGTCCCAGAGCATCACCCGGGTCTCCGCGATGTACGGCCGGAGCCGCTCCGCGTACGCCAGGTACTCCTCGATCGTCGCGTCCAGGTCGATCGCCTTGCGGTTGTAGACCTTGAACAGCAGCTGGTTCTTCTCGCGCAGCGCCAGCTCGAGCTTCTTGCGCAGGATGCCCGGGTCGAGCAGGTCCTGCAGCCGGATGCCCATCCGGGCGACCTTGTCGCCGTAGGCGGGGCCGATGCCGCGGCCGGTGGTGCCGATCCGGGCGGAGCCGAGGTAGCGCTCGACGACCCGGTCCAGCGCCCGGTGGTGCGGCATGATCAGGTGCGCGTCGCCGGAGATGCGCAGCCGGGAGACGTCCACGCCGCGCTGGGCGAGCCCGTCGATCTCCTGCAGCAGCACCTTCGGGTCGACCACCACGCCGTTGCCGATGATGATCATCGCGCTGGGCGAGAGCGCACCCGACGGCATCAGGTGCAACGCGTACTTCTGGCCGTCCGGGGTGATCACCGTGTGGCCGGCGTTGTTGCCGCCGGAGTAACGCACCACGTAGTCGACCCGCTCACCCAGCAGGTCGGTAACCTTGCCCTTGCCCTCGTCGCCCCACTGAGCGCCGATGAGCACGATCGCTGGCATCTTTTCCGCCTCCAGAAGGCTCGGGTGCCAGGTGGCGACCGGTTGGCGAGCCCGGGGTGTCAGGCTAACAAGTAGTGACGGCGCGGCCGGCAGGGGTCGCGGCGAGAGGCAGGAGGCTCGGCCGGTGTACGACGTGGTGCTGCTCACCCTCGGCTCGGAACGGGACGCTCCCGGTGGGGGCTGCGGCAGCGGCGCAGCGTGCTGCGGTGGCGCCACCGAGGCCGCCGGGGAGAAGGCCGAGGAGCGCTGCGAGACGCCGCGCGTACCGGTGCTGGCCTGCGCGGACGCGCTGACCGCCCGGGGCGCCCGGGTGGAGATGGTCACCGCCCGCTCGGACGCGGAGATCGACGAGGTGCTGGCCCGGCTCGACGGCCCGCCGCGCTCCGACGGCCTCACCTGGCCGGACCCGGATTCGAAGACCCGGCTCGTGGTCGCCACAGCCAGTGACGGACAGTTGCGCGCCGTGGTGCGCCGGCTGGTCCGGCGGTACGCCCCACCGCCCAGTCGCCGCCCCGCCGACCTGCCCGCGAACCGGACCGTGCCGGACCTGCCGACGGTGGCCGTACTGCCGCTGGATCCGGTCCGGAGCGGAACACACCGGGACCTGGCGGCGCAGCTCGGGCTGCCCCGCGACCCGGCGGCGGTGGCCGCGGCGGTGCTGGACGGCACCGCCCGCCGGCTCGACCTGCTCCGCAACGACGCCGGCTCGGTGACCCTGGACGGCGCGCTGCTCGGCGCGGCCGACGACGCCGGCCGGCCGCTGCACTGGCGGGCCCGGGTCGAGGTCGACGACGCCGTCCTGTCCAACGGCGACGAGCCGATCATGGCCTGCGCGGTGGGCAACGCGGGCGGGTACGCGCGGCTCGACGACGTGGCGCTGCTGGCCGACCCGGACCCGACCGACGGCCGGGTCGAGGTGGCGGTGGCCGTTCCCGTGGTGACCCGCTCCGCGTTGGGCAGGAAGCGGGTACGGCTGGAGGTGCGCCGGGCCCGGGGCCGGGCCGTGGCGGTCGTCCCGCGCGACGAGAAGGTGCCCTTCCTCGACGACGGCGTCGAGGGCGAACTGAGCCGGAAGCGGTCCTGGTGGACCGAGCCGGGCGCCTGGGCGGTCTGGACGGTCTGACCCCCGTCGATCCGTGGGCGGGCCCCGGGGAAACCCGGACGGCCTATCCTCGGTGGGAGGAATGGGGAGGAACCGTGGTGCACGAGAACGCCGACCGGGCCCACGTACCGGGCCAAGAGCCGGTGCCCGAGCGGGACATCGAACCGCTCTGGCCGCCGGACCCGACCGAGCCGGTCGACGCCCAGCCGTGGGCGGTGCCGAGCCAGCCGGCCGCAGCCGCCTGGCCCACCCGCCACCCAACGGCAGCACGCCACCCAACGGCAGCACGCCACCGAACGGCGCACGCCGCCGGCTTCCGCTCCGCCGCCGCCCGCCGGTGAACCCGCCCGGTTGGGCGTTGACCGCGCCGCCCGGCGGC
>NZ_JAEVHJ010000053.1:0-28219 GCF_016802855.1 Micromonospora sp. ATA51
GTTGGTCGGGGAGAGGTACGAGGCCACGTCGGAGTAGCCGAGGACGACGTCCAGAGGGTGCCCGTCTCGCGTCGGCACCCGTAGCCGCTGCACGGTGGCGCCAAGGTCGAGCACCGTCAGCTCCACCCCGGGCTCCGCTCGGAGGGTGTGGGCCATGACGTCGCGCCCGTCCGGCATTGTCCCGAATCGTACGGGGGCCATGAGGTCTCCTGAGGCTGGAAGGCGCAACCCGGTCGTGCCGCACGTGGTCCCCCCGTGGGCAGGTGGAACCGGTGGCGCTGGTGGGGTTCCGGACACCAGCGCCACCGGAGCGGGGCGCGGAGTACTACAGCTGGGCGGCGAGGCGGTGGTATGCGGCGTTCCACCGCAGTTCCCGCCGCATTGCCTCCGGAGTTGTGGCCGAGTCGATGACCACGAGCTCGGTACGCAGCATCTCGGCCAGGTCGCGGAACTCTGGGGTGCGCACCGCCTTGGAGAGCACGGTGTGGTGCGGACCGCCGGCGAGCAGCCAGCACTCCGCCGAGGTGGACAGGCTGGGGCGCGGCTCCCAGACCGCGCAGGCCACCGGGAGCTTCGGCAGCGCCTCGTCGGGCTCGACGACGTCGACCTCGTTGAGCGTCAGGCGGAAGCGGTCGCCCAGGTCGCTGATGCCCACGACCACGGCGGGGCCGGGCGCGGCGGTGAAGCGCAGCCGCACCGGGTCCTCCCGGTTGCCGATGCCGAGCGGGTGGATCTCGAGGGTCGGCTTACCCCCGGCGATGCTGGGGCAGACCTCGAGCATGTGGGCGCCGAGGATCTTCTCCTGCCCGGGCACCAGGTGGTAGGTGTAGTCCTCCATGAAGCTGGTGCCGCCCGGCTGGCCGGCCGCCATGGCCTTGGTGGTACGCACCATGACCGAGGTCTTCCAGTCGCCCTCGCCGCCGAAGCCGTAGCCGTCGGCCATGAGCCGCTGCACGGCGAGGCCGGGCAGCTGGCGCAGGCCGCCGAGGTCCTCGAAGTTGGTGGTGAAGGCCTTGAAGTCACCGTCGCTGAGGAACCTCCGCAGGCCGGCCTCGATCCGGGCGCCGTAGCGCAGGGACTCGTGGCGGTCCCCGCCCGGGCGCAGCTCGGCCGCGACGTCGAAGCTGTCGAGGTACTCGGTCACCAGGTCGTCGACCGCCGCATCCGAGATCTCGTCGACGACCTTCACCAGGTCGTTCACGCCGTACGTGTTGACCGACACCCCGAAGCGCAGCTGCGCCTCCACCTTGTCCCCCTCGGTGACGGCGACGTCGCGCATGTTGTCGCCGAACCGGGCCAGGCGCAGCGTCCGAAGCTCATGCGCACCGAGGGCGGCCCGAGCCCAGACGGCGACCCGCTCCACGACCACCGGGTTGCTCACATGGCCGGCGACGATCTTGCGGGCCACGCCGAGGCGGGCGGTGAGATACCCGAACTCGCGGTCACCGTGGGCGGCCTGGTTGAGGTTCATGAAGTCCATGTCGATGGTGGACCAGGGCAGTTCCGCGCCGGCCTGGGTGTGCAGGTGCAGCATCGGCTTGCGCAGGGCGTCCATGCCCGCGATCCACATCTTGGCCGGGGAGAAGGTGTGCATCCACGTGATCACACCGATGCACCCCGGCGCGGCGTTGGCCGCGAGCACCTGGGCGTGGATGGCGGCGGCGTCGATGAGGACGGGCTTCCAGACCACCTTGGCGGGCAGGACCCCGCTGGCGTCGAGCTGCTTGGCGATGGCCTGCGACTGGTCGGCCACCTGGCGCAGGGTCTCCTCGCCGTACAGGTGCTGGCTGCCGGTCAGGAACCACAGCTCAGGGGCATTCTGGGGGTCAGCAGGCATGGTGGATCTCCTCGAGTAGCGGGAGCGGGGTCAGCGCTGCCCGTAAACGTTCTGGTAGCGGTCGTAGAGGGCGTCGATGTCGCCCTCCCCGATCGGTATCGGTCGACCGAGCTGACGGGCGACGTGCACGGTGCGGGCGACGTCCTCGCACATCACGGCGGCCTTGACGGCGGCCCTTGCCGTCCGCCCGATGCTGAAGACGCCGTGGTTGCGCATGAGCACCGCCGCGGACCGGCTCTGCGAGAGGGTCTCGACGATCCCCCGCCCGATCGAGTCGTCGCCGATGAGGGCGAACGGGCCGACGGGGATGTCTCCCCCGAACTCGTCAGCCATCATGGTCAGCACGCACGGGATCGGCTCACCGCGCGCGGCCCACGCCGTGGCGTACGTCGAGTGGGTGTGCACGACGCCGCCGACGTGCGGCATGTGGCGGTAGACGTACGCCTGGGCGTCGGTGTCGGACGACGGCGCGTAATCGCCGTCCACAACCCTGCCGTACAGGTCGCAGACCACCATGTTGTCCGGAGTGAGCTCGTCGTACGCGACCCCGCTGGGCTTGATGACCATGAGGTCGCGCCCAGGCACCCGCGAGGACACGTTGCCCGCCGTCCACACCACCAGCTCGTAGCGGGTCAGCTCGGCGTGCAGCCGGCACACCTCCTCGCGCAGGCTGCGGATCGTCGCGTTCACGTCGGCCAGGACGGTCACGGTCAGGCCTCCTCTCGGCCGGCGGCGGCAGTGGCGGAACGGCGGATCTCCTTGAGCCGCTTCATCACCGGGTTCGCGCCTCGGCCGAAGTAGTCGTGCAGCACCAGGTACTCGGCGAACAACGCGTCGTAGGCGTTCGCCCGCTCCTCGTCGGGCACGTAGGCGCCCCGGGTGACCCGGCCCATCGCCTTGGCCGCGGTCGTGATGCCGGGGTACGCGCCCGCGGCCACCGCGGCGTGGATCGCCGAGCCGAGCGCGGGGCCCTGCTCGGACCCGAGGACCGACAGCGGCATCCGGGTCACGTCGGCGTAGATCTGCATGAGGAGGCGATTCTTGGTCAGGCCGCCGGCGATGATGAGTTCCTCGACCGGCACCCCGCTGTCGCGGAACGTCTCGAGGATCACCCTGGTGCCGTACGCGGTGGCCTCGAGCAGCGCGCGGTAGGTGTCCTCCGGGCGCGTCGCCAGTGTCTGCCCGACGACGACCCCGGAGAGCTCGTGGTCGACCAGGACCGACCGGTTGCCGCTGTGCCAGTCGAGCGCGAGGAGCCCGTGCGCCCCCACCGCCTGGCCGGCGGCCCGCTCGGTGAGCAGCTCGTGCACCGAGATGCCGCGCTCCTTCGCCTCGGCGGCGTACGCCGCCGGCACGCCCGTCCGGGTGAACCAGCCGAAGATGTCACCCACCCCGGACTGGCCGGCCTCGTAACCCCAGAGCCCCGGGATGATCCCGCCGTCCACGACGCCGCACATTCCCGGCACCTCCCGCAGGACGGTGCCGGACATGACGTGGCAGGTGGAGGTGCCCATGATCGCCACCATCTGGCCGGGTGCGGTCGCCTGGGCGGCGGGCGCGGTGACGTGGGCGTCGACGTTGCCGACGGCCACCGCGATGCCCTCGGGCAGGCCCGTCCAGGCTGCCGCCTGTGCGGTCAGCCGGCCGGCGGCCTCGCCGAGCTGGCCGATGGGGTGCTCGAGCTTGTCGACCACGAAGCGTGCGAAGCCGGGGTTGAGCTCGGCGAGGAACTCCGGTGACGGGTACTTCCCGTCCTGGAGGATGCCCTTGTATCCGGCGGTGCAGGCGTTGCGGACGTACCGGCCGCAGAGCTGCCACACGATCCAGTCCGCGGCCTCCACCCAGCGCTCGGTCGCGGCGTACACCTCCGGGTCCTCCTCGAGGACCTGGAGCGCCTTGGCGAACTCCCACTCGGAGGAGATCAGCCCGCCGTAGCGGGGCAACCAGGTCTCGCCGCGTCTGCGGGCCAGCTCGTTGACGCGGTCGGCCTGGCCCTGCGCGGCGTGGTGGCGCCACAGCTTGATGTAGGCGTGCGGCCGGTCGGCGTACTGCGGCAGCTCGGAGAGCGGCGTGCCGTCGGCAGTGGTGGGCAGCACGGTGCAGGCCGTGAAGTCGGTGGCGATGCCGATGACGTCGGCGGCGTCGATCCCGGCCTCCTGCACGGCCTGCGGCACCGCGACCTGGAGGACCTCGCGGTAGTCCTGGGGGACCTGCAGCGCCCACTCGGGCGGCAGCGCCCGACCGGAGGGCAGCGCGTCGGTCACCACGGCGTGCGGGTACTCGTGCATGGCCGACCCCAACTCGGCCCCGTCTGCCACTCGGACCACCAGGGCCCGTCCCGACAGGGTCCCGAAATCGACGCCCACCACGTACTTGTCGTTGCTCATGTGCTGGTCCTTGTCGGCGGGGCGGTGCTCTTGCGCACCACAAGCTTGGGAATGACCAACGGCGAGGGCTGGAGTTCGGTGCCCTTGATCGCCTGCGTGACGACCTCGATCGCCCGGCGACCGACGGCGTCGAAGTCCTGCTGGATCGTGGTCAGCGGCGGGATGAGGTAGGCCGCCTCGGGGACGTCGTCGAATCCGACGACGGAGATGTCGTCCGGCACCCGGCGGCCACACTCATGCAGCGCGCGGAGCACTCCGATCGCCATCTGATCGTTGGCGGCGAACACCGCGGTGGCGCCGGGCATCTCGCAGATCCGCTCGCCGGCGGTGTACCCGCTTTCCGAGCTCCAGTCGCCCCGCACCGGCTCCGCCGGCCGCAGTCCCGACTCGCTCATCGCCAGGCGCCAGCCCTCGACCCGGCCGGCCTCCGCCCAGTTGAGCGGGCCGCTGACGTGCACGATCTCGCGGTGCCCGAGGCTCAGCAGGTGCTCCGTCGCCATCCGCGCGCCGCGCACCTGGTCCACCCCGACGGTCAGGGATGCCTTCGACAGGTCCCCCTCCACCACGACGAAGGGGACCCGAGCGGGTTGCATGCGAACCACCTCGAGCGCCTCGTCGTGGCCGGCGATCATCACGATGCCCTCCACGCCCACCCGCATGAGGTGCTCGGTGGCATCGCTGAGGGCCCGGCGCGTCACGTCCGACAGGCTCACCGAGGTCGCGAAGTAGCCCGCCTCGCGGGCGGCGTCCTCGACACTGCGGTGGATGCTCGTCGGACCGAAGAACGTCCTGGCGGTGCCGATGATGCCGATCATCCCGGAGCGTCCGCGCACCAGCGCGCGGGCGGCGATGTTGGGGCGGTAGCCCAGCCGCTCGATCGCCTGGAGCACCCGCTCCCTGGTCTCCGGCTTGATGCTGGGCGAACCGTTGATCACCCGGGACACGGTCTGGTGCGACACGCCCGCGAGTCGAGCGACATCCGCCATCACCGGCGCCCTGGAGGCAGCCGTCACGGCTGCCTCCGCATGAAGACCCTCTGCATCACGATGAAGAGGAGCAGCAGGGTTCCGATCGCTATCTTCGTCCACCACGAGCTCAGCGTGCCTTGAAACGAGATCAATGTCTGGATGACACCCAGGACCAGTACGCCGAGCAGTGAACCGAGGACGTAGCCGACGCCGCCGGAGAGCAGCGTGCCGCCGATGACGACGGAGGCGATGGCGTCCAGCTCCATGCCGACGGCGTGCAGCCCGTATCCGGAGAGCATGTAGAGGGAGAAGAGCAGACCGGCGATGGCGGAGCAGAGCCCGCTGATGACGTAGACGCCGATCTTGACCTTGGCGACGGGCAGGCCCATGAGCGTGGCCGAGCTCTCGCTGCCGCCGACCGCGTACGCCGTCCGCCCGAAGCGGGTCCGGTGCAGGACCCAGACCGCCACCGCCACGAGGGCCAGGGCGATCACCACACTCCACGTGATCGACACGTTCTGCGACAGCGGGATGGCGGCGGTGGCGAAGCTGCGGAAGGTCGGGTCCTTGATCGAGATCGACTCGACGCCGACGACGAAGCACAGCCCCCGGGCGAGGAACATGCCGGCGAGCGTGACGATGAACGGCTGGATCTCGAAGTAGTGGATGACCAGGCCCATGAGCAGGCCGAGCGTCGACCCCATGAGCAGCACCAGCAGCACCACGAGCGGCGCCGGGAGTCCGGCCCGCAGGCTGGCCGCCGCCACCATCGTGGACAGCGCGACCACCGCGCCCACCGACAGGTCGATGCCGCCGGTGACGATGACGAAGGTCATGCCGACCGCGATGACGATGAGGAACGCGTTGTCGATGAACAGGTTCGCCACGACCTGCCCGGAGGTGAACCCCTCGTAGCGGGCGGCACCGACCCCGAAGAGGAGGACGAAGAGCACGAAGGTGGCGATCACGGGCACGACCCGACCGGGAACGGACCGGCCGCGCAGAATCGCCCCGAGCGGGGCCTTGCCCTTGACCGGCGTTGCTGACGTCGTCATGACTGGGCCACCTTCTCCACCATGGATGCGGTCGGGGTCTGGGCGTGCTGCGCGGCCGCCGGCTCAGCGTCGGAAACGGGCCGGGCGGGACGCCGCGGGGTGCGCCGTAGCAGGACGGCCCGCACCTTGGGCGCCTGCAGGAGGCACACGGCGATGACGACGACGGCCTTGAAGACGAGGGTGATCTCCGGCGCGATGCCCATGCTGTACACCGTCGTGGTGAGCGTCTGGATGATGAGCGCGCCGAGCAGGGTCCCGGCCAGGCTGTAGCGGCCGCCGGCCAGGGAGGTGCCGCCGATAACGACCGCCAGGATGGCGTCCATCTCGATCCAGAGGCCGGCGTTGTTCGCGTCGGCAGCGCTGACGTTCGAGCTGATCATGAGGCCGGCGATGCCCGCGCAGATCGCCGCGAACACGTAGACGGTCCACCGGATCGTGCGCGAGCGCAGGCCGGCGAGCCGGCTGGCCTCCGGGTTGATGCCGACCGACTCGATCAGCAGGCCCAGGGCCGTCTTCCTCGTGACGATGGCGACGAGCACGAACACGGCCACCGCGATGAGGATCGAGACGGGCAGCAACAGGAAGCCTGCGCCGACGGTGCGGAACGTGGGGTTGCGGACCGTGATGATCTGGCCGTCGGTGATCAGCATGGCGATGCCCCGGCCGGCCGTCATGAGGACGAGCGTCGCGATGATCGGCTGAATGCGGAGGGCGGCGACGAGGAAGCCGTTCCACAGGCCGAGGACGGCGCACAGGGCGAGCGCCAGTCCCATGCCGACAAAGGCGGCCTTGGCGCTGGTGGGATCGCCCGCGCCCACGATCGAAGAGCAGGCGACGGCACCGGCGATGGCGACGACCGCGCCCACGGACAGGTCGATCCCCCGGGTGGCGATCACCAGGCACATGCCCAGGGCGATGAGCAGGGTCGGCGCGCCGTTCTTGAGGATGTCGACGAGGCTCCCGTACAGGTGGCCATCCTGGAAACGCAGGGCCAGGAAGGACGGGCGGACGACCGCGTTGGCCGCCAGCAGCACCACGAGGGCCACCAGGGGCCAGAGCAGAGGGCTGCTGCGGAAGCGGTCCAGGGGGCGCGTCGACGTCATGCCGCCACCGCCTCGGAGCGCTCGTCCACGTGGGCGATGAGCCGCATGATGTCGTCCACGGTCGCATGCTGGTCGAGCTCGGCGATCTTGCTGCGGTCCTTCATCACCACGACGCGGTGGCTCAGGCGCGCGACCTCCTCGAGTTCGGCGGAGATGTAGACCACGGCCATGCCTTCCTGGGCGAGCTCGGCGACGAGCTTCTGGATCTGGGTCTTGGCCCCGATGTCGATGCCGCGGGTGGGCTCGTCGAGGATGAGCACCTTCGGTTTGGTGATCAGCCAGCGGGCGAGCAGCACCTTCTGCTGGTTGCCCCCGGACAGCTTGCCCACGAGCGCGTCGGGGTCCGCCGGCCTGATGTCCAGCGCCTTGATCCACTTCTCGACCAGCTGGTCCTTGGTCTTACGCGGAATGGGCCGGGCCCAGCCGTTGGCCGCCTGCATCGCCAGGATGAGGTTGTCGCGGATGCTGAGGTCGGCCACCACCCCCTCGCCCTTTCGGTCCTCTGAACAGTAGGCGATCCCGGCCGCGATGGCCGCGCGCGGGCTGCGCAGGTGCAGGGCCTTGCCGTCGATGCGCACCTGGCCGCTGTCCGGGCGGTCCGCCCCGAAGAGCAGCCGCGCCAGCTCGGTACGACCGGAACCGAGGAGTCCGGCCAGGCCGACCACCTCACCGCGGTTGATCTGGAGGTCGAACGGCGCGACCGAGCCCTTGCGGCCGACTCCGGTGGCCTGCAGCACGGGGACGGTGGAGGCCTCCTCGCCGGCCTGTCCGGCGAGCCGCTCCACCTCCGCCAACGCGCCGAGTTCGCGACCGATCATGAGGGAGACCAGGTCGAGTCGGCTGAGGTCGGCGGTGAGGTGCTCCCCCACCAGCCGCCCGTTGCGCAGCACCGTCATGCGGTCGGAGATCTCGTAGACCTGCTCGAGAAAGTGCGACACGAAGAGGATGGCGACTCCCCGGTCCCGCAGGACGCGCATGATCCGGAAGAGCTCGGCGACCTCGTCCTGATCCAGACTGGAGGTCGGTTCGTCGAGGATGAGGACCTTGGCGTCCACGGCCACCGCGCGGGCGATCGCCACGAGCTGCTGGATGGCGATGGGATGCTCGGCGAGGACGGAGCCGGGGTCGATGTGCAGCCCCATGTCGGCGAGCAGCTCCGCCGCCCGGGCTCGGCAGGCCCGCCCGTCGACGGCGCCGAACCGCCGCGGCTCACGACCGAGCAGGATGTTCTCGGCGACGGTGAGGTTCGGGCAGAGGTTCACCTCCTGGTAAACCGTGCTGATCCCCGAGTCCTGAGCGTCGGCGGGGCCGGAGAACGAGACCTCACGACCGTCCAGCAGGGTGACTCCGGCGGTCGGGGTGTACACGCCCGTCAACGCCTTGATGAGGGTCGACTTGCCGGCGCCGTTCTCTCCCATGAGGGCGTGCACCTCGCCGGGGAGAAGTCGGAAGTCCACCTCCTGCAGGGCTTTCACGCCTGGGAACTCCACCGAGATCCCACGCATCTGCACCACCGCGGCCCGTCCGGCCTCACGCGGTGCCTGCTTCGCGTCCACCGACATGGTGGTCCTCCATCACTTGCTACGAGCCGTCGCCGACGGGGCGGCCGGATGCTGGGGCTGGACACCCCGCCACCCGTTAGGACGGCGGGGTGTGCCAATCAGGATATCGACCGGTCTCAGTACTTGCGGTTGGGCAGCTCGGTCTTCGCCTGCTCCTGGGTGAACGTCGTCTCCTCCGTCACCACGCGCTGCGGCACCTGCTCGCCCTTGACGACCTTCTTGGCGAGGTCCATCAGCTGGGGGCCGAGGAGCGGGTTGCACTCGACGATGTAGTTGATCTTGCCGTCGGCGAGCGCCTGCATCCCGTCGTGCACCGCATCGACGGTGATGATCTTGATGTCGACACCGGGCTTCTTGCCGGCCGCCTCGATGGCCTCGATGGCGCCCAGGCCCATGTCGTCGTTGTGGGCGTAGACCACGTCGATCTTCGGGTTGGACTTGAGGAAGGCCTCCATGACCTGCTTGCCACCGGATCGGGTGAAGTCACCGGTCTGCGAGGCGATCACCTTGATCTGCGGGGCCGACTTGATGACGTCGGCGAAGCCCTTCTGGCGGTCGATGGCGGGGGCGGCGCCGGTCGTGCCCTGCAGCTCGACGACGTTGACCTGACTCTTGCCCTCCGAGTCCTTGACCAGCCACTCGCCGGCCTTCTTGCCCTCCTCGATGAAGTCGGACCCGAGGAAGGTCTTGTAGAGCGAGGTGTCCTGGGAGTCGACCGCGCGGTCGGTGAGGATCACCGGGATGTTGGCCCGCTTGGCCTCGAGCAGCACCGCGTCCCAACCGGTCTCGACCACGGGGCTGAAGGCGATGACGTCGACCTTCTGCTGGATGTAGCTGCGGATCGCCTTGATCTGGTTCTCCTGCTTCTGCTGCGCGTCGGAGAACTTGAGGTCGATGCCGGCCTCCTTGGCCGACTCCTGAACCGACTTGGTGTTGGCGGTACGCCAACCGGACTCGGCACCGACCTGGGCGAAGCCCACGGTGATCTTGTCGCTGCCGCTGTTGCCTCCGCCGGACGCGGACGAATTTCCGCCGCATGCCGTGAGGCCTACGGCCAGCACCATGCCGGCGACGGCCGTGAGGAACTTCTTCGACATTGGACTTTCCTCCAACTTTCTGACGCCTTGCTGGGCCCGTGCGGCGGCCGGCTCCTGGCTCATCGCCTTGGCAGCCACTGCCCATCTGGCCGGAAGTGTGAGCGCTAACATACAGTGGTGTCAACCCCCCATGTCGTTCTTGTCAACGCCAGATGTCATTGCAGGTAGAGGGGATTGACAGGGCCTGATGAGGCCGCTTATGTTAGCGCTAACTTCTCGGCTTGTTAACGCTCACATGCGTTGCCGAGCGCCCGGGCGGGGGCACCAACTGCCCCCGAGAACGCCCCGGCCACGCCAACCAACCGCCCTGCCCGACCTCGGCAGAATCCCTGGAGGAAGCCCGGCAATGTCCCTGTCCTTCTCCCGCCCGGCGCACCGCGCCCGGCCTCTGCTCGCCGGCCTGGCCGCGCTGGTCACCGGACTGGCCGGCGTCGTCAGCCTGGCTACGCCCGCGGCGGCCACTGTCGACGACGGGCTGGTCCTGCACTACGACCTCACTCAGGCCAGCGGCACGACCGTGACCGACAGCTCGGGCCACGGGCGCAACGGCACGCTCAGCGGCGACGCGAGCTGGCAGGGCGCGGACGGCCTGCGCCTCGGCGGCACGAACGGCCACGTCCGACTGCCCAACGACGTCCTGCGGGGCCTCACCGACGTCACCGTCTCGGTGCAGGTCAACATGGCGTCGGACCAGGCGACGCCGTACTTCATCTGGGGCCTGGGGAACACCGGCTCCGACGGCGTCGGTAACGGCTACCTGTTCACCACCGGCAACGCCTTCCGCGCCTCCATCGCCAGTGGCAACTGGTCCACCGAGCAGACCGTGACCACGGGCCGCAACCTCAGCCGCGGCAGTTGGCGCACCCTCACCTACGCCCTCGGCGGCGGCACCGCCGTGCTCTACGAGGACGGGGTCGAGGTCGCCCGCAAGACCGGCATCACGCTGACCCCCGGCTCGATCGGCGGCGGCACCACCAGGGCCAACTACCTCGGCCGCTCGGTCTACACCTCGGACAAGTACCTCAAGGGACAGGTCCGCGACTTCCGCATCTACGACCGGGCGGTGAGCGCCGAGGAAGCGCACGCCCTCGGGGAACAGACCGCTTCCGGACGGGCTGCGGCGGATGCGGCGGCCTTGGACCTCGGCGACACCACCGCGGTGACGGAGAACCTCACCCTGCCCACCCAGGCCGCCGGGGGCTCCACGGTGACCTGGTCCTCCAGCAACCCGGCCGTCGTGTCGGACGCCGGTGTGGTCACCCGGCCCGCCCCCGGCACCGGCAACGCGACCGTCACGCTGACCGCCGCCGTGTCCTACGCCGGCTTCACGGTCAGCCGAGCCTTCGCGGTCACGGTGGTCGAGGACATCACCGATCAGGAAAAGGTCGACAACGCCCTCGCGGCCATCGTCATCCACGACCAGAACGCCGTCCGCGGCAACCTCACGCTGCCCACCAAGGGCGCCCGCGACGTCGCGCTGACCTGGACCGCCAAGGACCCCGACGCCATGACCAGCACGGGCGAGGTGACCCGCCCGCCGTACGGGTCGAGCCCGGTCAGGGCCCGGCTCGGCGTGCGAGCGACCAAGGGCGCGGCGAGCGCGGTCCGCAACGTCAGCCTGACCGTTTTGCCGCTGCCGAAGAAGGAGCCGCTCGAGGGGTACGCCTTCGCGTACTTCACCGGCGAGGGCACCGCCGACGGCGAGCAGATCTACTTCGCGGCGAGCCGCGGCAACGACCCGCTCAAGTACGACGAGCTCAACGGCGGCCGCCCCGTCCTCACCTCCACGGAGGGCGACAAGGGGGTGCGGGACCCGTTCATCATCCGCAGCCCGGAGGGCGACAAGTTCTACCTCATCGCCACCGACCTCAAGATCAACGGCAACGGCGACTGGGACGCGAGCCAGCGCACCGGCAGCAAGTACATCGAGGTCTGGGAGTCGACCGACCTGGTGAACTGGTCGCAGCAGCGGCACGTGCGGGTCGCCCCCGACACGGCCGGCAACACCTGGGCCCCGGAGGCCTACTACGACGACAGCATCGGCGCCTACGTGGTGTTCTGGGCCTCCAAGCTCTACACCCCGGAGGACACCGCCCACACCGGCAACACGTACAACCGCATGCTGTACGTGACCACGCGCGACTTCCGGACCTTCAGCGAGCCCAAGGTATGGGTCGACCCCGGCTACTCCGTGATCGACCCGACCGTCATCAAGCACAACGGCAGCTACTACCGCTTCACCAAGGACGAGCGGAACAACACCTCCAGCACCCCGTGCAGCAAGTTCATCCTGGAGCAGAAGTCCACCGACCTGCGCAGCACCAACTGGGACTTCGTCCGGGACTGCATCGGCAAGGCGACGGCCACCTCCCCGGGCATCTCGCAAGGTGAGGGCCCGACGGTGTTCAAGAGCAACACCGAGGACAAGTGGTACGTGTTCATCGACGAGTTCGGCGGGCGCGGCTACGTACCGTTCGAAACCACCGACCTCGACAGCGGAACGTTCACCATGTCGACCGGCTACGACCTGCCGGCGCACCCGCGACACGGCACCGTCCTGCCGGTCACCAAGGCCGAGCTCGACCGGCTCCACCAGGGCCCGACGCCCGCACCGACGACCAAGAAGGGCGTCATCGCGGACTACCGCCTCGGCGGCGGGACCGGCACGACCGTGGCCGACAGCGCCGGCAACGCCCAGGATGCGGTCCTGCACGGCGGCGTCACCCGCTCGGACGACGGTATGGTCTTCAACGGGACCGACGGCTACCTGAAGCTGCCGAACAACCTGCTGACCGGCCTGGCGGACGCCAGCGTCTCCGCCCAGGTCTGGGTCGACCCGGCGCAGGCCACCCCGTACTTCATCTGGGGCATGGGAAACAGCACGAACGGGTCCGGCAACGGTTACCTGTTCACCACCGGCAACTCCTACCGCACCGCCATCGCCAGCGGAAACTGGACCACCGAGCAGAACACCGACGCCGCGCGCGACCTCAGCCGGGGCGGCTGGCACACCCTCACCTACACGCTCTCCGGTGGGGTGGCCCGGCTCTATGACAACGGCGTCGAGGTGGCGAAGAACAGCGCGGTCACCACCAAGCCGGGGGACCTCGGCGGCGGCATCACGACCGCCAACTACCTGGGCCGCTCGCTCTACTCCGGCGACCGCTACTTCAACGGCGCGATGCGCAGCTTCACGCTGTGGAACCGCGGCCTGTCGGCCAAGGAGGTGCTCTCCCTCCCCGGCAACGAGACCGCCATCGGCTCGGTGAAGCTGGACTCCCTCAAGGTCCCGGCCATCATCAACAGCGACACGAACACCGTCACCCTGCCCGTCAAGCCGGGTACCGACGTGCGAGCGCTGGCGCCCGTCCTCGGGGTCGGCGGCGAGGCTCGCGTCACGCCGGGCAACGGCTCGACGCAGGACTTCACGAATCCGGTGACCTACCGGGTCACCGGCGAGGACGGCAGCAGCCGGGCCTGGACCGTGAAGGCCGCCGTCATGAACAGCCCGGTCCTGCCCGGCTACAACGCGGACCCGAACATCGTGCGCTTCGGCGACACGTACTACGTCTACGCGACGACCGACGGCTACCCGGGCTGGTCCAGCACCACGTTCAAGACCTGGTCGAGCAAGGACCTGGTGCACTGGACCGAGCACCCGACCATCCTCGACCTCGGACCGGACGTGTCGTGGGCCGATGGGCGGGCCTGGGCGCCGGCCGCGATGGAGAAGAACGGGAAGTACTACCTGTACTTCTGCGCCGACGCCAAGATCGGCGTGGCGGTGTCCGACTCGCCCACCGGCCCGTTCGTCGACGCTCTCGGCAAGCCACTCGTCGCGTCGAACCCGAACGGCGGCCAGGCGATCGACCCCGCCGTCTTCACCGATGACGACGGCCAGAGCTACCTGTACTGGGGCAATGGCAACGCGTACGTGGTGCCGCTCAACGCGGACATGACTTCGTTCGATCCGGCGAGGGTCAAGCGCATCACCGGCCTGACCAACTTCCGCGAGGGCCTCTTCATGGCCAAGCGGGGCAGCACCTACTACCTCAGCTGGTCGATCGACGACACCCGGAGCGAGAACTACCGCGTCGGCTATGCCACCGCGACGAGCCCGATGGCCGACGGCCTGGTCAACCGAGGCGAGATCCTCATCAAGGACGTCAGCCTCGGCATCCTCGGCACCGGGCACCACAGCATGATCCAGGTGCCGGGCACCGACGACTGGTACATCGCGTACCACCGCTTCGCCATCCCTGGCGGAGACGGCACGCACCGCGAGGTCACCATCGACCGTCTCCGCTTCAACCCCGACGGCACCATCGCCAAGGTCGTCCCCACGCTGGAGAGCGTCCCGCCGCTGGCGCCCTGACTCTCCTGGAGGCGGACGCCACGGCGCCTCGCGGCGTCCGCCTCGCCCGCACCGATCACCACATCCACCCGTCACAGGGAGGCTTATCCCCCATGCGCACCCACCGCCTCGCCGCGGGCCTGGTCGCCGGACTCGTCGGGACCGCGCTGTACGCGAGCGCCCCGGCCCTCGGTGCCGCGACGCCCGCAGCCCTCGACTACACGATCAACGTGGACGCCAACGGCGCCGGCCCGGCCATCGACCCGGCCATGTACGGCGTCTTCTTCGAGGACATCAACCGGGCCGCCGACGGCGGCCTCTACGCCGAGCTCGTGCAGAACCGCTCCTTCGAGTACCTGCCGGTCGACAACGGCTCCTACACCGGCCTCACCTCGTGGAGCGCCGTCTCCTCCGCTGGCGGCAGCGGCACCATCGCCACCGTGAACGACGAGGCCCGTCTCAACGAGCGCAACCGCACCTACCTCAAGATGACGCTCAGCAACGCCGGCGCCGGCACCTACGGCGTGATGAACTCCGGCTACAACACCGGCATCGCGGTCGAGGCCGGCAAGACCTACGACTTCTCCGTCTGGGCCCGGACCGATGCCGCAGACGGCACCCCCCTCACCGTCACGCTGCGCAACCAGGCCGGGATAGCCACCTACGCCGCCCCGGTCCAGCTGACGGTCCAGGGTGACACCTGGCGCAAGTACACGGGTACGTTCGTGGCCACCGGCACCACCGACGCCGCCCGCCTCGCCGTGGAGGCCGGGGGTACCGGAACCGTGCGCCTCGACATGGTCTCGCTCTTCCCCCGGGACACCTTCAAGGGCCACCCCAACGGCCTGCGCAAGGACCTGGCGGAGAAGATCGCCGCTCTCAAGCCGGGCTTCGTCCGCTTCCCCGGCGGGTGCCTGGTCAACACCGGCAGCATGTACGGCTACACGGCCGAGGACGGCTACCAGCGCGCCCGCTCGTACCAGTGGAAGGACACCATCGGCCCGGTCGAGGAGCGCGCCACCAACAAGAACTTCTGGGGCTACAACCAGTCCTACGGCCTTGGCTACTACGAGTACTTCCAGTTCTCCGAGGACCTCGGCGCCAAGCCGGTGCCCGTCGTGCCGGCGCTGGTCACCGGCTGCGGCCAGAACCGCGCCGTCGACGACGACGCGCTGCTGCAGCGGCACATCCAGGACACCCTCGACCTCATCGAGTTCGCCAACGGCGCGGCCACGTCCACGTGGGGCGCCAAGCGGGCGGCCATGGGCCACCCGGAGCCGTTCGGCCTCGACCGCATCGAGGTCGGCAATGAGGAGAACCTTCCCGATGCCTTCATGACCCGCTTCGTAAAGTTCCGCGACGCGATCAAGGCGAAGTACCCGAACATCACCGTCATCAGCAACTCCGGGCCGGACGACACCGGCGTCACCTTCGACCGGGCCTGGGACCTCAACCGGGCCAACGGCGTGGAGATGGTCGACGAGCACTACTACAACAGCCCGGAATGGTTCCTGCAGAACAACAAGCGCTACGACGGCTACGACCGCTCCGGTGCGAAGGTCTGGCTCGGCGAGTACGCCTCGCAGGACAACAAGCTCTACAACGCGCTGACCGAGGGCGCGTACATGACGGGCCTGGAGCGCAACGCCGACGTCGTGAAGATGGCCTCCTACGCTCCCCTGCTCGCCAACATCGACTACGTCCAGTGGCGGCCGGACATGATCTGGTTCGACAACGACCAGTCGTGGGGCTCCGCCAACTACGAGGTGCAGAAGCTCTTCATGAGCAACGTCGGCGACCAGGTCGTCCCGAGCACCTCCGCCGGCGCGGTGAAGACCCCCTCGCCGGTCACCGGCGCGATCGGGCTGTCCACCTGGCGGACCGCCGCGAAGTACGACGACGTCGTGGTCACCGGCGCCGACGGCACGCCCCTGTTCAATGACGATTTCTCCAACGGTGCCGGTCAGTGGACCCCGCTCACCGGGCTCGGCAGCTGGGCGGTGCAGGACGGCGCGTACGTCCAGTCCAGCACCACGGCGGAGAACACCATGGTGAAGGCGGGCGACGTGAACTGGCACGACTACGACCTGAACGTGAAGGCCACCAAGATTTCCGGCGCCGAGGGCTTCCTGGTCGGCTTCGGGGTCAAGGACACCGGCAACTACTACTGGTGGAACCTCGGCGGTTGGAACAACACCCAGGGCGCGGTGGAGAAGGCCGTCAACGGCGGGAAGACCACGCTGATCGCCAAGCCCAACACCATCGAGACCGGCCGCACCTACGACGTCAAGGTCCAGATCCGCGGCACCAAGGTGACGCTGCTGCTCGACGGCCAGGTCTGGGGCAGCTTCGACGACAACGCCGTCACCGAGCCGTTCGCCCAGGTGGTCACCCGGGACGTCGCCGCGAAGCAGCTGATCATCAAGGTCGTCAACGCCCAGGACGCCCCGGCCCGCACCACCATCAACCTCGGTGCTGGCGCCCGGGTCGTGAACAAGGCGGAGATGACCGTCATCAGCGGCGACCCGCAGCAGCTGAACACCCGCACCGCGCAGCCGATCAAGCCGGTGACCAGCACGATCAAGGGTGTCGCACCCACCTTCACCCGCACCTTCGAGCCGAACTCGGTGACGTTCATCCGAGTTCAGACCAAGTAGGAGCAGCACCGATGAGCATGCACCTCACCCGACGTAACCTCCTGCGCGGCGGCCTCGGCGTGGCGGCGGCAGGGCTGGTCCTGCCCGCCACGGCCCGCGGCGCCTGGGCGGCGCCGGCGCCCGGGCCCACGGACGCCGAGATCTACGGCGCCCCGACCACCAGCCCGCTAATGTGGCAGCGGGCCGACCCGTTCGTCACGCCGCGCACCGACGGCCTCTACTACTTCACCGCCTCCGTGCCGGAGTACGACCGGCTCATCGTCCGCGCCTCGCCCACGATCGAGGGGCTGGGCAGCGCCGCCGAGACGGTCGTCTGGCGGCGGCCGACCAGCGGGAAGATGGGCGGCCACATCTGGGCGCCGGAACTGCACCGGATCGACGGCCGCTGGTACATCTACTTCGCCGCCGGCGACTCCGACAACGTCTTCCGGATTCGGATGTACGTCATCGAGTCCATCGCCGCCGACCCCCGCGACGTCAGCGGCTGGTCGTCCCCGCGGCAGATCGTCACGCCGTGGGACAGCTTCGCGCTCGACTCCACCACCTTCGAGCACGACGGCCAGCGCTACCTCGTCTGGGCGCAGAGCGAGCCGGAGATCAACGCCAACAGCAGCCTCTACATCGCGCGGATGACCTCGCCGTTCAGCATCACCGGCACCCCGGCGCGGATCGCCACCCCGACGAAGTCGTGGGAGGTCCAGGGCTTCCGGGTCAACGAGGGCCCGGCGGTGATCAAGCGCAACGGCCGGATCTTCATGACGTTCTCGGCCAGCGCCACCGACGCCCGCTACTGCATGGGCCTGCTCACCGCCGACGACCGCGCGAACCTGCTCGACCCGGCCACCTGGAGCAAGAGCGCGGACCCGATCTTCACCACGAACGAGCAGACGAAGCAGTACGGCCCGGGTCACAACAGCTTCACCGTGGCCGAGGACGGCGAGACCGACGTGATGGTGTACCACGCCCGCGACTACCGGGACATCGTGGGCGACCCGCTCTACGACCCCAACCGGCACGCCCGCGCGCAGCGCCTCTACTGGCACGAGGACGGCACTCCCCTCTTCGGGGTGCCGGTCGGCAAGGGCGGGCCGATCCTGCGGCTGTCGCCGGCAGACGCCTCGTCCACCTTCGTGCGCCACTTCGCGTACGTGCTGCGCGTCAACCCGGCGGGGCGGGAACTCGCCGACACCCAGTTCCGGTTCGTTCCCGGGCTGGCCGGCGGGGGCACCGTGTCGATCCAGTCGGTGAACTTCCCGGACCGCTACTGGCGGGTGGTGGACGGCACGAGCCTGCGGATCGACCCGGTGGAGGACGGCAGCGCGTACGCGGCGCAGGCCAGCTTCCGCCGGATCCCGGGCCTGGCGAACAGCAACGGGATCTCGCTGGAGCTGTCCGACCGTCCTGGCGTGTACGTCCGCCACGACAAGGGCAGCCTCACGGTCGGCAAGCCGTCCGGTTCCAAGTCGACGTTCTGGCTGAGCTGAGGGAGACGTCATGGCCACTCTGGACCGACGCGGTTTCCTCCGCGCCGCAGGGCTGGTCGGCGCCGCGCCGCTGTTGTCCCCGTTCGCGGGCACGGCAGCGGCCTCGGCGAGCGCCGCCACCCCGTCGGGCGCCACCACCGCCCCGTCGGGCGCCGCCCTCCCCGCCCCCGCGGCGTGGCGGCTGCGCCCGTTCGCCCTCGCCGACGTGTCCCTCGGGTCCGGCGTCTTCGCCGACAAGCGCGCGCTGATGCTCGACTACGCGCGCGGTTACGACGTCAACCGGCTGCTCCAGGTGTTCCGGGCCAACGCGGGGCTTTCCACGCTCGGGGCCGTCGCGCCCGGCGGTTGGGAGGGCCTGGACGGCGAGGCGAACGGCAACCTGCGCGGGCACTACAGCGGCCACTTCCTGTCGATGCTGAGCCAGGCGTACGCGAGCACCGGCGAGCAGACCTTCGCCGACAGGATCTCGACGATGGTCGGTGCGCTCGTGGAGTGCCGGGAGGCGCTCAACCGCCCACCGTCGGTAGGGAGCGTCCCGGGGCGGTTCGGGACGGCGGTCGAGAGCCAGCGCGGCTCCTACCAGTTCCTTCAGCTGCCCCCGACGGTTCTGGGGGCGGCGGCGCAACTGACCTTCGCCGCCTGGGTGAAGCCGAGCCACGACGCCGCCTGGGCGCGGATCTTCGACTTCGGCAACGACACCACGCGGTACATGTACCTGGCGGCGCGGAACCAGAACCGCATGCCCCGGTTCGCGATCACGACCGGGGGCGCCGGCCGGGAGCAGGGCATCAACGGCAACGTCGCCCTGCCGGTCGGCGAGTGGAGTCACGTCGCGCTCACCCTGACCGGCACCGTCGGCACGCTCTACGTCAACGGCGCGGTCTTCGGGCGCAACACCGCGATGACGCTGGGCCCCGCCCAGCTCGGGCAGCTCAGGAACTACTGGCTCGGCCGGTCGCTCTACCCCGACCCGGTCTACGCCGGCGCGTTCGACGAGGTCAACCTCTGGTCCCGCGCCCTCACCGACGCCGAGGTGGCCGCGCTGTCGACGCAGCCCGCCTCCGCCTCGCCCGCCGGTCGGGGCGACCTGGCCTCGTACGACCTGGACGAGACCGACGGGCAGGTGCTGCAGGACTCCTCGGGACGCGGCCAACACGCCGGCTGGCTGCGCACCTGGGGCGGCCCGAGCCACCCGGGCTTCCTGGCGGCGTACCCGGAGACGCAGTTCATCACCCTGGAGACCATGACGGCGTCCAACTACACCGTCGTCTGGGCGCCCTACTACACCGCGCACAAGATCCTGCGCGGACTGCTCGACGCACACCTGGCCACCGGCGACCCGCGGGCGCTCGACCTGGCCGAGGGCATGTGCGACTGGATGTACTCGCGGCTGTCGAAACTGCCCGCCACGACCCTGCAAGGGATGTGGGGCATCTTCTCCAGCGGCGAGTACGGCGGGATCGTCGAGGCGATCTGCGACCTGCACGCGCTCACCGGCAAGGCCGAGCACGTCGCGCTGGCCAAGCTCTTCGACCTCAACCGGCTCATCGACAGCTGCGCCGGTGCGCAGGACATCCTCGACGGGCTGCACGCGAACCAGCACATCCCGATCCTCACCGGGCTGGTGCGGCTGCACGACGAGACCGGCGAGGACCGTTACCTGGCCGCCGCCAAGGGCTTCTGGAACATGGTGGTCCCGGCCCGGATGTACGCCATCGGCGGCACGAGCACCGGCGAGTTCTGGCGGGCGAGCGGCCGCATCGCGGGCACGATCAGCGAGACCAACGCCGAGACCTGCTGCGCGCACAACATGCTCAAGCTGAGCCGGGTGCTCTTCTTCCACGAACAGAACCCGAAGTACATGGAGTACTACGAGCGGGCGCTGTTCAACCAGGTGCTGGGGTCGAAGCAGGACAAGGCCGACGCCGAGAAGCCACTCGCCACGTACTTCATCGGGCTCACGCCCGGCCACGTCCGCGACTACACCCCGAAGCAGGGCACGACCTGCTGCGAAGGCACGGGGATGGAGAGCGCGACCAAGTACCAGGACTCGGTCTTCTTCGCCGCCGCGGACGGGTCGGCGCTCTACCTCAACCTCTTCGTCGCCAGCACTCTCCGCTGGGCCGCCAAGGGTGTGACGGTGGAGCAGTCCACCGCCTTCCCGGTGGAGCAGGGCACCCGGCTGACGATCCGCGGCAACGCCACCTTCGACCTCATGGTGCGGGTGCCGTCGTGGGTCGGCCCAGGGTTCGCGGTAGCGGTCAACGGCAAGGCACTCAAGGTGGACGCCGTGCCGGGGACGTACCTGCGCATCGCCCGGTCGTGGCGCAGCGGTGACATGGTGACGCTGTCGCTGCCCTTCACCCTGCGTACGGAGGCCGCCCTCGACGATCGGTCGCTCCAGTCGCTCTTCTACGGCCCGGTCAACCTCGTGACCCGCGACGCCAGCCGCTCGTACCTGTCGCTCGGGCTGTACCGCAACGCCGCGCTCTCGGGTGACCTGTTGCCGAGCCTCGAGCCGGTCGAGGGCAGGCCGCTGCACTTCACCCTCGACGGCCGCGAGGTCGCGCCGTTCCATGAGGGCACGGAGGACCCGACCCATGTGTACTTCCGGCGCGCCGAGCCCACCGTGGTGCTGGGAGGGCGGGAAACCGGCGTGGCGAACCCGGTACGCGCCAACGGTGTCTCGCTGCTGGACGAGCTGTGGTCGGCCGCGCCCTACCGCAACAAGACCGAACTCCTCAAGGCGTTGGAGAGCCTGACCAGCTCCTGGGTGCGGGACGGCCTGTTGACGGCCGACGAAAGGAGCACGATCCTCGCCACCGCCCGGGCGCGTCGTTCGTCGACTGACCGCCCGGCCCGGCACGAGCCGGGCCGGGCTGACCGGGGACCCTCCGCTCGTCGATCGGCGCGGTGAGCGCGTTCCGTCCGGGCCCGAGATCGACCGGCTCCGTGTCCCCCGGTACGAGCGCTCGCTCGGAGGAGGACGAACTGCAGCAGGTAGACCTGTGCTGCGGAGCAGGTCGTGACGCAGCAGAACGGCCACACTGCGAGCGAGCCGTAGCGGGCTCGGGCAGCGCCCTGATGGCGCTGCCCGAGCCTCCCGGAGCCGCCGTTCGCCTTCACGTGACAGGGCTGCTGCCGGCTGTGTGCTTGCGGACCGCCGGCGACAATTCGTGCGGAACCATCACCGGCGGCCCGGGTCACCGGTCCAGGGCCCGATCCACCGCCACGGCTACCGCCGGATCGTCACGACGGACAGCGAGTTCGCCGGGACCTGGTAGCTGAACTGCCGTCCGAGCCGCGCAGGTCGACGATGCGGGGGATGACCCTGGTCGGGTCGGCGAGCGTGTTGCTCGCTTCGGGACCCGGGTCACTGAGTACCTGCACTCGTGCCGTGCTGGCCCGGCTGCCGGCGAAGTCGAGCCGTACGCTCTGCGGACTGTTGCCGGTGTTGACGATCTTGGTGTGGACCTCGCCCGTCGCGGTCTGAATCGTGCTGGAGCAGAACAGGCCCGTGCCGTCGGACGTGACCGGCAGCACCTGGTCGCCGACATTGCGAGCGAACATCTGCTGCACGTAGTACGACGCCCCCCCGTAGGACGTCAGCGGATCGAAGCCGATCATGTTGAAGCCCCACTGCGTCTGCCCCACGAAGGAGAACAGCGGCGCGTAGGAGGCCATCGTGACGATGTCGGAGTTGCGCTCCAGGCCGGTCATGAAGGCAGCTTCGCCCAGCGAGTAGCCGAGCGGGCCGGTCGAGATGTCCTGGGAGTTGCCCCGACGCGCGGCGTACTCACCGACGAAGATGTTGGGGCCGTTGCGGTCGTAGGTGTCGTAGCGGTGCGCCTGAACCGCCAACGACGTCGGCGAGCTGTAGAGGTGCTCGTCGAGGACCTCCATCGGTCGGCTGGTGACGGCCGTCGTGGCGATGGTGGTGATCTGCGGGTACGCCGCCTTGATGGCGTCGTGGAACCTCGCGTAGCGGTAGGCGTTGTAGCTGCTCGATCCGCCGCGGGCATTGTCCTCGTTGCCGATCTCGATCAGCGGGGTGGCGAACGGTTCAGGATGTCCGTCGGCGGCCCGCCGTGCTCTCCAGGGCGACGTCACCGGGCCGATCACGTACTCGATCAGGTCGAGCGCGTCCTCAACGTACGGGCCGAGGTCCGCCTCGGGAACGATCTCGCGCCCGTTGCCGATCCGCTGTCGGTCGATGCTGAACCCGGCGAAAACCCCGATCACCGGCGTCGCGTCCAGGTCCTCGGCGAGCCGCAGGTACTCGTAGAGGCCGAGGCCATCGTCTGACCAGTAGGACCAGGATGCGTTGTAATGCCCGGGCCGCGTCCAGATCGGTCCGATCGACTTCTTCCAGTCGAAGCGCGTGCCCCACGGATCGCTCGGGTCGTAGAGGCCCTGGACGTAGTTGCCGCCGGGGAAGCGAAGGAACCGCGGGTTCAGCGCCTTGAGCTTCTCCACCATGTCGGGCCGCAGCCCGTTGGGTTCGTCGTTGTAGGTCGGTGGGAACAGCGACACCACCTGGAGCCACACGGATGTGCCGGGGGCTACCTCGGACGGCTTGCCGCCCTGCTGGTCGATGCCGATGACAAACCGGTTGTTGGTCGACGGCTTCCCGCCGGGCGGTACCCGCAGGGTGGCGGTGAACCGCTGCCACGTCGAGGTCAGCCCGCTCACGCGGGCGGTCGAATGCACCCGCCGTCCGCCGGCATCCTCGATGCTGACGGTGAGCGGCCCGGTGAACCCGTTGCTGGCCTTGGCGAAGAACGACGCCTGATACGTGCGCCCCGGCACCACCGGGAGGCCGAAGTACCCGCCGTTGGCGATGCCGACGCGCTGCCCGGACTCAACGGAGTTCACCCGCAGCCGCAGCGAGCGGGTCAGCACCGCGTTGAGCGCCTGTTCGCCGTCCAGCGATGCCGTCGCCGATCCGCCGCGATCCTGCACGATCGCCCACCACGCCGGAGCCGTGGCACTCTCCATGAAGGCCCGGTTGCGGATCAGTTCGGCATACATGCCGCCCACGCCAGCGTGGTTGATCTCCTCGAAGAACAGGCCGTACAGCGTCGGACTGACGGCGTGAGCGGGGCTCAACGTGTCGACGGTCAGCGTCTGGGGGTCGGTCGCCGCCGCGTCGGCTGCTGTGGCTGCGCTATCGGCAATCCGGCAGCTGCAACGACGCCGCCGCCCAGGCGCAGCACATCTCGTCGGGACAGTTCCTTTCTCACGAGCTCGCCTCCTCTGGGGGAATAATTCACAAGCCAGGTGAGCGTTAACTTGCGCGCAAGTGAGCGTTAACATATCAGCGCTGGTAAAGACGTCAACCCTCCTGCCTGCTGCGGCACCCCGAGTGCAGATAATCCACATCGGCAGGTTATGTCCGGCGGTGTTAACGTTCACCCTCGTCAGTGGGCCGCCGCGCGAGGAGGCCCTGCGGCGTCTCTCCTCCTCTAACTCGACCCCGGCGCCGACCGGCACCCGGGCGTCCTGCTGGTCGGTTTCGCCGGCGACGTCGTCGCCGGTCTCCTGCTCGGCCTGGAGCTCGCGCCGGGCCTCCTTGATCCGGTTCCGGCCCCACCACTCGCTCCGCTTGAAGCGGTCGCCGAGCGCCTTGCCGGTCAGCGGCTCCCCGGCCGCCGCGGAATCCCGCCACGCCTTCCGCGCCGCCGCGTTCTCGTCGGCACCGTCCGGCGGCGCCGGGTCCGGGTCCGGCGGCACCACCACGTCCATCCGCGGCAACGGCACAGGCTCAGGCTCCGGCTCCGCCACGGCGGCCGGCGGCACCGGCTCGGGCTGGGTAGCAGGTCGCCTAAGATCATCCAACGCAACGGGGGCAGCTCCCTTGCTGGCGAGGAGCAGCAGACCCACGCCCCCAAGCGCAACTACAAGTGCGGGTCCGACGCCAAGAACGCGCCGCTCGCGTCCTGCCAGCCCCATTTGTCCACCTTTGGCGCGTCAGGCGATGGGGATCAAGGTTGCCATGGGCTACCAGCTCGACCACGCACAGGACTTCCGTGTTCACGATTGGATCAAGGCATGGCGCGCCCTGAACCGTGAGCTCAACAGGATCAAGGAGCTGGCCTTCGGCCCCCTGGTCGAGCCCACCCCGCTCATCGACATGACCCAGAACTCGTTCACGCGCCGGCCTTTCAGCCGGAGACAGATCAACTGGAGGGCGAAAACCAAATTGCGGGTGGCGCCCGGGGTTGCGTCCCGCTGGTTGGTGTAGAAGCTGACCTGCTTCGGCGTGCCTCGGGCATAGAGGTGGGTCATCGCGTGAGTCTCTGTGTGAACGACCAAGAACACGCAGAGGACGGAGTACGCGATGACCCTGGACCAGTCTGCCTTGTTGGAGGTGCTGGATGCACTCAAGGCAGCGGATGTGAATGATCGTGTCCGGCAGGCGGCCGAGACGATCTATCAGGCGTTGATCGAGGCGGAGTTGACCGCGGTGATCGGCGCCGCCCCCCATCAGCGCAGCGAGACGCGGGTGGCGCAACGCAACGGCCACCAGACTCGCATCCTGACCACCACCGCCGGCGACCTCGACTTGCGGATCCCGAAGCTGCGCACCGGATCGTTCTTCCCCAGCCTGCTCGAGCGGCGCCGGCGGGTGGACCAGGCGCTGTTCGCAGTGGTGATGGAGGCCTACCTGCACGGCGTGTCCACGCGCAAGGTCGACGACCTGGTCAAAGCCCTCGGCGCCGATACGGGGATCTCCAAGTCCGAGGTGTCCCGCATCTGCGCCGACCTCGACGAGGAAGTGGGTGCCTTCCGCGACCGGTCCCTGGCCACGACGGCGTTCCCGTATGTGTTCCTCGACGCGACCTACTGCAAGGCGAGGGTCAACCGGCGAGTCGTCTCCCAAGCGATCGTGGTCGCCACCGGAGTCCGCGCCGACGGCTGGCGGGAAGTACTCGGCTTCGCCGTCGGTGACAGCGAGGACGGCGCGTTCTGGACCGCCTTCCTACGCTCACTCAAGGCCCGCGGCCTGGGCGGGGTGCAGCTGGTCATCTCCGACGCCCACACCGGCCTCAAACAAGCCATCGCCGCGGTGTTGCTCGGCGCGGCCTGGCAGCGATGTCGCGTGCATTTCCTGCGCAACGTCCTGGCCCAGGTGCCCAAGGGCAACGCAGAGATGGCCGCCGCCGCGATCTGAGCTTCCCCCGGTTTCCCGGACACCTGAGCTGAGGCGACACTGGTCGCCGAGGGAGGAGTTCGGATGCCCGCACCACACCCGCCGGAGTTTCGTCAGCGCGCGGTCGAGTTGGCTCGGCTGCGGGACAAGCCGATCCGGGAGATCGCCAAGGATCTGGGGATTTCGGAGTCGTGTCTGCGTAACTGGCTGGCCCAGGCTGACACCGACGACGGTAGGCGCGAGGGCCTGACCAGCGACGAGCGTAAAGAGTTGGCGGCGCTGCGCAAGGAGAAGCGGCGCTTGGAGGTGGAGAACGAGATCCTGCGCCGGGCCGCGGCGTATTTCGCGCGGGAGAACGTCCTCCCAAAATGATGTACCCGGTCGTCGCCGATCTCGCCGCCGGCGGGATCGCGGTGGCGGTGGCGTGCCGGGTCCTCGGGGTGTCGACGTCGGGCTACTACGACTGGCGCGGCCGGCCCGTGTCGCGGCGACAGGCGGCCGATCAGGCGCTCGGTGAGCTGATCCACGAGGTAAATCAGATGTCGCGGGGCACCTACGGATCCCCCGCGGGTGCACGCCGAGCTGCGGCTGGCCGCGGGGGTGCGGTGCGGCCGTAAACGGGTGGAGCGGCTCATGCGGCATGCCGGTCTGCAGGGCGTGTATCGGCGCCGCCGCAAGGGCTGCACGGTGCGGGACCCGCACGCGTCGCCGTCGGCGGATTTGGTCAACCGGCGGTTCGTCGCCGAGCGGCCGGACGCGTTGTGGGTCACCGACATCACCCAGCACCGCACCAGCCAGGGCTGGGTGTACTGCGCGGTCGTGCTGGACGTGTTCGCCCGCCGAGTCGTGGGCTGGTCGATCGCCGACCACCTGCGCTCCGAACTGGTCATCGACGCCCTGGACATGGCCCGCTGGCGACGGCACCCCGCCGAGGGGCAGACCGTGGTCCATTCCGAGCTTTGCCGGTGTCCTCGTCGCGCAGAACCGGGATCAGCTTCCGGGGTGTCTTCGGCTGCCGAACCCGTTCCATCGGCGAGCGGTCGATGGCCTGCTCGTCGACGAGCAGCCACTTGAAGAACTGCTGCAGCCCCTTGTGTTTGTTCAGCGCGGTCGACGCCGACCTGGTGTCGATCATCCAGGCCTGGAACGCCTCCACGTGCGCCCGGGTCACCGCGCACGGGTCGTCAGCCGCACCGTCGGCGTCCGGATCCGGGGAAGACTCCCCCAGATACCGACCCAACTGAGGGGCAGCAAGGAGGTAGCTGTAACGGGTGGTCTGCGGGTAGTTCCCGCCCGCAGCGACCGGTCCCAGTCACGCAGGAACCCGGCCCAGGTTTGGGACAGTCCGACGGTGAGCTTCTGAAGATCCAGCAGTGGCATGACAACCTGCCCGACTCAAGGAGTCCAACAGCGGCGTGCTAGACCAGGCATCCATACCAAGCAATGAAAAGAGGGGCTCCCGCAAGTCGCTGAGCTGCGGAAACCCCTTTGCTGTCGGGACGGCCGGATTCGAACCGACGACCCCTTGACCCCCAGGACGTGGGGTCAAGCGTTACTGCACGTCACGCGCGTTTCGAGTTGTCGTAGACCATTCAAGGGCTCGCAGTCAGTGCACCCGCGCTGATGGCGTGTGGTCCCCGCGTGGTCCCCATGCGTCACGCTGCCGCGTTTGCCGGCCCGGCGACGGCCCAGACGGCCCAGAGACGGCCCCCGTCGATTCTCCTCCGGCGCTGAGCGAAGCCGGTCCGCTGCGCGCCGATCACCGCAGGCGTCCGCTCGGCTGTTGCTCTTAAGATGATCAGTGGCCGGTCGCATGGCCGGCCGGGCATCGGCGGGGGTGTGGCGTGGGCCGGCGATCACGTATCGAGTGGCACGACAACGGCGCGCTCGTCTGGGACCTGGCGGCTGACGCTGATCGTGTCGAGCGTCGGACTGCTGCTGCTCGGCGTCACGGCGGTCCTCTGGGCGGCCCGTACCCCGGCCGAGGCCGCCGCTGGAGACGACGGATTCATGTTCCCGGCGATGTTCGGTGCCGTCGCGCTTTTTGTAGCGGTGTCTGGACGAATCACCACAGCCAGCGCCCTGCGCCATGCGGACTTGCGCCTGCCGCAGGTCCCCCACCAGCTCGGGGTGGCACCCCGCATCGGGAGGCAGCGGCGCTCGCTACGACGTCGCAGCGGCATTGCCTACCTGTACATGGCGGTCACCGCTGGCGGACTTGCCGGCGCCGCGCTGGTGAACTGGGGTGAGCAGCCCCGCCTTGGCGGCCTGCTCGAACTGGCGCTCGCCGCCAGCGGCGGTGCCGGCTGCTACCTGGCCGGGCCGGCCGCCCGGTTCGTCGTCACACCGGAATATCTCCGGATCGAGACGGCGCTGCGGCGCATATCGGTACCCCGGCACCTGCTCGGCGAGTTCTCCCGGCGCGGCGTGGAGCTACCCGCCAGGCGAAGCTGCCCCGAAGGGGCCACTGATGTTGGGCGAAGTCCCAAGATCAGCGTAGGTTTCTGGCTTGTCGAAGGTCAGGAACCGAAGATCGGAACACGGCGTGCGTTTGACCAGGGT
>NZ_JAEVHJ010000054.1:0-28181 GCF_016802855.1 Micromonospora sp. ATA51
CGCGACGCTGCTCGACGAAGGCGTCTACCTGGCCTCGATCTCCACCCTCTACCGCATCCTGCGCGCCGACAACCAGGTCGTCGACCGGCGCCGCCAGGCCCGACACCCCACCCGAGCACGCCCGGAGCTGACCGCCACCGGCCCAGGGCAGGTGTTCACCTGGGACATCACGAAACTGGCCGGCCCGACCAAGGGCGTGTACTACGACGCCTACGTCATGATCGACATCTGGTCGCGGTACATCCTCGGGCACCACGTCGCCGCCACCGAGAGCGCCGAGATCGCCCACGACTTCATCACCGAGATCATCACCACCCACGGCGTCCCGCAGGTCGTGCACGCCGACCGCGGCACCTCCATGACCTCCAAACGCGTCGCGACGCTGCTCGCCGACCTGCACGTCACCCGCTCGCACTCACGGCCACGGGTCAGCAACGACAACCCGTTCTCCGAAGCCGCGTTCAAGACCGTGAAGTACCACCCCACGTTCCCCGAACGCTTCGGGTCACTGGCCGACGCCCGCGCGTACTGCGACACGTTCTTCCACTGGTACAACCACGAACACCACCACGCCGGCATCGGCCTGCACACCCCCGCCGACGTCCACTACGGCCACGCCGCAGCCCAGCAGAAGCAACGCACCCACACCCTCGACACCGCCTGGACCGCGCACCCCGAACGCTTCTCCACCCGACCCAGACCCAAAGCGCTACACCTGCCAGACACCGTCTGGATCAACCCACCCGAACCAGCAACCGATCAACCACTACCCCAAGCGGCGTAACACCCACTGGTCCCACCGACCTTGACAAGTTCCGGGTTCCCGGCGGACACCTACATCAACTCGTCGATCCGGACGCGGTGACCGCTCACATCGTCACTACTACCGCAGGGTGGCGCTCACGAGCCGGATGAGCTCATGCCGCCGGTCGTGCGCGTCGGCCGCCCGAGCGTCGTCACGCACGGTTAGCGCGGCTCGCCACCATGCCGTGCAAGCTCTTGCCGAGATCCGCGCGTTGATCACTGGTGCAGATCTAGCCGATGAGCGTGCGTCTTCGGGTTTCCAGCCGGTGGTGCGGGTGGATGTCCAGGCGATAGTCGTTGCGGCCCGCAGCCTCAGTCGCCGCCGGCGTCGTCGGACCCATCACCGTGGTCCGCGCGCTCCAGCACACCGTCGAGGTCGGCCAGGTCCGGTTCCGACGGGTCTCCTCGTGGCGCTATGGCGACCGGCGTTCGCGTTACTGCAGATCATGCGCGGCGTGGTAGGGCCATCCTGCCCACCTCCTCGCCACTGGCGACGTCGGCGACGCGCACCCTCTGGTAGCTGCCGGGAGTGGCCTCACCGGAGGTGACCACGACGGCCACCGGTCGCCGAACGTCTGGAGGTATGCACTGGGCAGCTCGAAGCTGATCGGGCCGGCGAGGAAGAGCGAGACGAACACCACCGGCACAATCCAGTTCGGTTCGTTGTCGAGGTCGTCCTCGTCGAAGAACCAGGCCCGCACGGTGCCGAAGAGACACAGCAGCAGGGGCAGCGTGGCGAGCGCGACGAGCAGACCCGATCCGCGCCGTAGAGAAACGCCCGCCGCACCATCCGCCACCAGGCAGGTGAGCAGGGATGCGAGGGTGAGCGCGGCCCATTCGGTTCTAAATCTCTGTCGGTGGTGACCGCGCCTACCAACGCATGCGAGAGAGATCATCGGTCGGCATGGTGGCGGTGACGGGAACTCCGGCCGCGTAGGCGGCGCGGTCCACAGTGCTGCCGGCTGGGCGCGGGAGACGGGGGCAACCTTGATTCACTCAGCGGCGCGGTTCACTACGTTCTCCCCGGCCACGACACGACCGGGCTCGTCATTGAGTTCGCGGGCAGCATGTTCTGCGATGCGCCGGGTATCGCCGCGCTCGACGCCTGGCTCTGTGAACAAGTCTGCGCGCCGGTCGATGGCCTGTGTGACCGCGCGGTCACCTCGTCGCCCAGGGCGTGCAACCGCGTGGTGGTGGCCGGGTCCGGTGATTCTTCGGCGCTGCGGTGCAGGATGGCTTCGGCCATTTCTAACTGCTCCGCAGTGGCGTGCATCGCCGCTGCCCTCCGTTGCCGGCAGGACATCTCATCTTGTGAAGTCATCCCCGCAGATCTATCCGGCCCGATGGGCGATCACACGGCTTGCGGTGTGCACGAGGTCCGTTCTCAACCCTCCGGCAACCGGCAGGCGCGGTCAACATGTCCGGGCCGTCTGCGGGTCCAGAAGCGCTCCTGTTGTGGCTGGTTCCGTTCGTGACCTACGTGATGGGGCTACCCGTGGTGGCAGGTGGGAACAACTGCAGGTATCGCCGGCAGTTGTTCTATGAGCTCACACTACCTGGGCGGCCATCTTTACTGTCGTTCGATGTGGCGTCGTGTCGGCTGCGACGGTGAACGGGTGGCGCAATCGATGCATCGCCACCTCACCGCAGTCGGATGCACGAGGTGCGGGCTTCTCTTCTTCCGCGGTGGACGGAGCAAGAAACTGTGCCATGCAACCGCAGGCCGCAGCAGGGGTCAGGCTCCGGAAACGCGGAGCGCCGGCAACCGGGTGCCGGTCGCGGCTGAACCCGCCGGGGACCGTCGCCGGGTGGGCGTCGGGTGTGCGGTGACGTGGTGATCACGGTCATGCTATGCCTTCCTCGAACGGCACGTCGCAAAGAAGGCACGGGCCGCAGGCCACGGGACATCGCAAAAACGAACCTGAACAAATGATGATAGATGAAACGCCGAACGACGGCCCGCTGAACCAGTCAGGCCGCCGCGGCAAAGCGTGGATCAGAGCGAGCGGATATTTGACGCCTGCGGGCCCTTCGGGCCCTGGGTGATGTCGAACTCCACCCGCTGGTTCTCAGCGAGGCTGCGGAAGCCGCTCGCGGAGATCGCCGAGAAATGGGCGAAAACGTCGGCGCCGCCGCCGTCCTGGCTGATGAAGCCGAAGCCCTTGTCGCCGTTGAACCACTTCACGGTACCTGTAGCCATGTCTGCTCCTTCGCGGGCTGTTGGAGACCGCACTGTGCGGACTCGCGCGCCACCGCGTTGATCACCCGCGCCGGAAACGACACGAAACGAAAAAAGCACCTGGATGGGTTTTGGTTAACCCATCAGGCGCCGGAAACGTCTACGGAAATCAAAACTGCAACCGGGCAACCATAACACAGAGTCCGGCGCTCGCCGCCAGCCCCATGCGCGCGGCCTCCGTCACAGCACTGCACCGCGAGGCTCAACTTCGATCGCTGCGACGCCTCGGCCATAGACTACGACGAGCCGATCACCGTGTTTAGTGCGCAGCACTCCCGAATCCTGCGCCAGTGTCGAGATCACGTGTTCCACAAGCTCGTCCTCGTCGGAGACGTCCGGTTTGTCGTACGTGAGGTCCATGCGGTCGCCGCCGATGAGCCGGACGCGTAGCACCGTAGTTGCCATGTCGTAGAAGCTAGTCGAGTGGGGATGCCAGGTGCAGTGGCGCTGCCGCGGGCTCCTCGGTCGACTCGCGCAGCCAGATGTACCGACGTGCAACCGCTGCTGTAGGTCGCAGGTCGCCGACACAGGCGAGGCTCGGACGATGGACCACACCCGGGCGGACGTGACAATGGACACGAGACGAGGTCGTGTCGATCCTCGCCGAGAGGGAGCCACATTCATCGCTTGAGTCAGCTCCCTGAGCTGGCAGCGGCACCGCTGCGTGTAGTGCGCGTAGAGTGGGTGGTGGATCAGTTCGTCAACATCGTTGGCGGGCCAGCGCCTACCGGGCGTGCTGCCCAGGTCTCGGCAGTGTCCACAGGACAACTTCGAGGTTTGAGGGCCGAGCGTTGGCAGACCATCCGATCGCCACCGACACTTCGGTGTGCTGACGGACAACGCCGCGTCCGTTACAGGCGACGACCAGCGACGCCGTGAGGCAAACCATCATGATCGGAGGCATGGCTGGCGTCCAGTGGCGGGTCATCCCCTTCAGGCGGCCTTCGGGAAACGTCTGCCCCAGGCACAACGACGCGTTGGCGTCCCGTCAGCGATCATGCCCGGGTCATCAGCCGCTACCTTGCCGGCAACAATCAGCCAATCCCGCCCAGGCGGTACCACGAGGCCGTTGCGGCACGGCTGCGGCAGGTGGGCGCCAATCTGGCTGGCCTGACCGAGCAACACCGACACACCACAGGAGAAGGACATGACTTTCGTGTTAGCCCCGCCCACGGTCCCTCCGTCACCATTGCGCGAGCCCGCCAAGACCCTCCGCGAAAGAGGGGCAGACAGTTTTCACGCCGCGCTCGCCGCGGTCTTGGCCACCGGGCTGGAGAATGCTCTTGAAGCGGGTGACCACCCGAGAGCGATCAGCTTCATCAACCGCGGCTTCGCAGAAGGAAGTCCGGAGCTGGGCTGCGACCTCCTCTGCCAGGCAATTGCGGTCGTGGGGACAGCCCGGACTTGGACCGTGCAGCTCGCGCCCCTGCGATCACCGTAGCTCCCTGGATTGACGCAGCCCGCCGCGCTGCGAATCGCTGCTGCACGAGTACTACCCGGCGTTCCGCGACGCCTTCACCGACCGTACAGGCTTCCTGACCAGCGCGGATGCCCGCACGGCGCTGGCGAATGGCGCACCAACAACGTCGCCTAATCTGCGGCGAGCACCGAAGTTGTCTGGGGGCAGCGACTCTACCTGCTCCAACGACCGAGCGCATCGAAACGCTGACGTTGAGCCGATCAACACAACCGGGTATCCGGATCTGCCGCTTTCCGCGCGTCCGCTGTGCCCGGCCCGGCGATTCGCCGTTACCGGCGGTGAGACACTGCTCGGATGGAGGGCTCAGCGGAGTGGGCGCGGTCCGACGCGTGGGTCCTGGCCGCCATCATGGTGCTCGGCCGAGATGAGGGTTCCTCCCTCACTGAGGTGGTCGCCGCCGGGGACGCCATCAACCACGCGATCCTGCTGGAGAACGAGATCGAGCAAGCCGTGCGCCGGCTGCTGGCGTCGGCCTCATCTCGACATCTCAGCGGCGGTTCTTCCTGACCGACTCGGGCCGGACCATGGCGGCCAAGCGGCGCGGCGGCATGATCGGCCAGGTCGACCACCTCCTGACAACGCTGCGACGGTTGCCCGTGCGGGAGCAGGAGTGGCATCTGGAGCCGGGTGAGCTGCGGAAGGCCGTCGATGGGTGGCACCGGCGTGCCACAGCGATCGCTAAGGGCGGCCGCAGACGAAGGCCCGCCGGCGGATGAGCCGGTGCCCGCACGTACGCCAGGGCCCGCGCGTGCCGGAATGCTGTGCGCCGGGTCGGTCAGCGCAGCGAGACGATGGCGTCGACGTCCACTCGTGGTCGCCCGCTCGTTCCCGCCACGGAGATGACGACGGTGTGGGTGCCGGTCGCCGCCCACGAGTACGCGTAGACCACCGTCGGCGGCTGGACCGTGGAGGCGTAAAGGTCCACGGTCGCCACCGCGGTTCCGTCGACGTACACGGTCGCCTTGCCGCGGCTGGGTCCGCGGGCCGCGACCCACCCGACGGCACGGGTGCTGGCGGTGAACGTCGCGCGGGCGCCGGCCTGGGTGGAGTACCGGACGTAGCCGCCGGAGGCGCCGGTCAGCGCTGTCCGGGTCCAGGTCCCGGACCAGGTCAACGAGGTGGAGGTCTCCTGGTAGAGGGCCGGGGTCAGCACGGGGCCGTACTGCCAGCCGCTCCACAGGCCGGCGTGGTCGCTCGACCGGGCCCGGAAGCGGTAGGTGTGAGCGGGCGCCAACGTCCGGACGACGGTGGTGGTGAGGGCCGTCGGGAGGGTGATGCTGGTCCATGTTCCGCCGTCCAGGCTCTGCTGGAGCTGGTAGGCGGCCACGCCGCTGGTCGCGTCCGTCGCCGACCAGGTCACCCGGGTCGGCACGCTGCTGGTCACCTGGCTGGAGGTCGCCGGCACCGCGGCGGGAGCCTTGACGGCGGGGGCGACGGTGTCCAGCACGATGGTGTCGGAGTAGACCGGCGACCAGTTGCCGGCCCCGTCGCGGAACTGCACGTACACCCGGCGGCTCCCGTTGGCCGGGGAGCCGCCGTAGGCGGAGTCGGCGAGCGACCACGACTGCGGGGTGGCGGTCCACTCGCGGACCGCGCCGTAGGTGAGCAGGCCACCGGAGGTGTCGGCGCGGTTGGCGATGCGCACCTGCGAGACACCCGTCCCGGTGTCCGACGCCGGCATGCTCAACGACACCGAGGTGCTCGTCGTGTAGGACGTTCCGGAGTTGATCGTCACCGAGCCCGTCGGGGCCTGGGTGTCCCCGATCGCCGGCAGGTTCGCCACGATGGTGTCGCTCGCCACGGGCGACCAGTTGCCCTGCTCGTCACGCCACTGCGCGTACACCGTCTTGGTGCCGCCGTCGTTGGTGCCGCCGCGGTAGAGATCGGTCAGCGACCAGGTGGCCGTGGCCGGGTTGCCGTCGAGGTCCTCGGCGTTCCTGAGCACCGACTGGGTGCCGCCGTTGCCGCTCGGGTCGCTCCAGGCGTCGACCGCCGGGGAGTTGGACACCCGGACGCCGGTGACCCGGGCGTTGTCGGTGGCGTTCAGCGTCAGCGTCACCAGCCGCTGGGCGGTCGCGCTCGCGCCGCCGTCGATGACCAGGCTTCCGCTCGGCCTGCTCGGGTCGGTGTACTGCGACCAGCGCAGTCGCAGGGCGCCGCCGCCGTACGGACCGCCGTCGGCGACGATCAGGTAGGTGGTGCCGCCGACCGCGTCGAACCGCAGGTCGTGCCAGGTCTCCCACCCGGTGCGCCCGAGCTGGGTCAGCGATCCGTACCCGGTCCCGGTGTACACGGCGAACATGTTCGTCGTGTTGGCCTCGCCGACCTCGAAGGTCACCGGTCCCGACGCCGGTGCCGTCCACCGGAACCAGACGGTCGCTGCCGGGGCGCGGTCCGGGTCGTGCCGCGGCTCGGCCGCTTCGGCGGTGGCGCGGAGGGTGGTGGCGGACCAGTCGCCGGCCGGGGAGACGCCCTCCCGGCCGGAGAGCGGGACCGCCGAGGCGAGGTCGTCGTGCGGCGGTCGCAGCATGCTCCACCGCATCCGGAACGGGCCGTTCACGTAGTCCGAGCCCTGTACCTGGATCGCGTAGGTCGTGCCGGCTGTCACCCGGACGGTGACGCGCGCACCGGGGTGGACCTGCTCGTCGCCGGACGAGACCTGCTCGGCTCCGGTCAAGGCGTTTACGGCGCCGCCGGTGTACACGCCGACCATCGGATACAGCTCGCCGTCGGTGACCCAGAAGGACACGCTGCCGCTGGACGGCGCGGTCCACCGGTACCAGACGGAGGCGACCGGCCAGCCGTTGCCCGTCGGCTCGTCGGGCTCGCGGGTGGCCCATTCCGAGTTGCCGTCGACGCTGCCCGTGGCACCCGAGATGGCCGTCGCCGCGGCGAACGCATCGTTGGCGGGTGCGGGTGGCGGCGGTCCCCACCTCAGCGTCGCGGTGCCCGGCCACTGGACGGAGGAGCCGTCCCAGCCGGCCAGCCGGATCCGGTACGTCGTGCCCGCCGTCACCGTGAGGTCGAGCCGGGATCCGGGGGTGCCGATCCCGTACCCGTTCTCGCCGAGCAGGGTGAGCGCGGACAGTGTGCTGCCGGCGTAGACCGACAACAGGGGGTGCCGGGCCGGATCGGCGCCGGTCCAGAACCGGACCGGGCCGCTGGCCGGTGCGGTCCAGGTGTACCAGATCGAGCCGTACGCCTCACCCGGTTCACCGGCCTCGACGGTGCTGTCCGACAGCCGCCCGCTCACCGACCCGGAACCGCCGGTGAGGGCCTGCGCCGCGGCGAAGGCGTCGTTCGGCGGGCGCCACGAGACGGCCGATGCCCAGCGCAGCCGGAAGCGGCCCTGCATGTTCGCGGGGCCGGCCAGCAGGATGGTGTAGACCTGCCCGGCGACCGCGGAGAATCCGGCCGGCGCTGGTGTGGTCGGCCCCGACCACGCCGCGGAAGTCGTCGGGGTCGTCCCGCAGCGTGACGGCGTTGTCGTTGATGGTCACGGGCGGCAGCGGTGCCAGCGAGGTCCCCCAGCCGTGGTAGATCCACAGCTGGGTGTCGAAGTCGCCGGTGATCGTGTCGAAGACGTAGAGCCCGCTGGACGGGGCGGTCCAGCGGTAGAACACCGAGGAGTCGAGCGGCTCGTCCACCTCGGATGTGGTCCCGCCCACGTCGTGGCCGTCGACGGCGCCGCTCGACCCGCTGATCGGCGTCGCGTTCGCGACGTAGTCGTTAAGCGGCCGCGGCGGGAACAGCGACCAGGTCAGCTCCGCGATGTCCGGGCCGTACACGAGGTCGGTCACGTCGACCGCGATGGAGTACGTTTCCCCCGCGAGGAGGTCGACGTCGAGCACGATCGGCGCGAGCCCGGCCTGCCGGGCACCCGTGACGCGGGTCAACGCGCCGACCGTGGACCCGCGGTAGACCGACAGGGTGGTGTAGTCGCCGCTGGCCACCGGGTGCAGCCGGCCTGCGGCCGACGCGGTGTGACGCCACCACACCGACCGTCCGCCCGGGACGCCCTCATGCGCCGGTTCGCCCGCTTCCTTCGTGGCCGACCAGGTGTACGACTTCGAGGTGCCCTGGGCGCCGCTGATGACGGTGGCGGCGGCGAACATGTCGTTGGGGGGTGCCGGGATGTCCAACTGCCACGTGATCTTCACCTGCCCGGACGCGCCGGACCTGCCGTCGACCGCCACGAAGTACGTCCGGCCGCCGACGCCCGGGAACGACACCCGGCTCGCGCCGCGCCCGCCGAGTCGTCGTCCGCGACCACCCCGGTGAGCGCGTCGACGGTCGCGCCGGTGTAGACGGCGAGGACGGTGTCGATGCCCGACCCGGCCGTGGAGACCGTGACGGTCGCTCCCACCGGCGGCGTGAGCTGCCACCACAACGAGTGACTGGCGGTCGAGCCGGCGTGCGCCGGCTCCCCCGCCTCGGCGGTCGCCCCGATGTTGTCGGTCAGTTCGCTGCCGCTCAACGGGAGCGGCACCCCGGACGTGAGGCCAATGGCACAGGAGAAGGCGTCGTTGCAGTGCGGGAGCTTGATCATCGAGACCCGGAACGGCGGCTGCGGGCCGACGATCCCGAACGGGGGGCTGCCCTGGCTGTCCACCTGGATGCGGTAGGTGGTCCCAGCCGGGGCCGTGAACTCGGTGCCGTACTCCCCGTGGACGCTGGCGCTGCGTGCGACCCGGGTCAGCGCGCCGGGCGACGATCCGGTGTACACGGTGACGATGAGGTGCTGTGGAACATCGCGCACCGCCTCCCGGACGGTGACGCCAGGCGCCCAGGAGAACCACACCGTCCGCCGGCTGGTGTACTCGTCCAGCGGTTCGCCGGATTCGGCGGTCGCGGCGCAGTTGTCCCCCGCCAGCACCGGTTCGAGGGTGGTCACCACGGTTGCGGCGGCGAAGGCGTCGTTCGCCGGCCGGGCGTGCGGACCCCACCGCAGGGTGGTGGCGCCCGGCGCCACGTTGGCGGAATAGCCGGTCAGGGAGAGGACGTAGCTGGTGCCGGCGGTCGCCGGGAGCACGTAGACCGCGCCGTCGTACGCCGTCGGCGGGCACCAGTCCGTCGCCGGCCGTTGGAGGGTGGAGAGCAAGGTCCCCGTGTAGACAGCCATGCCGGGCTTGAACACGCCCGTCGTGGCGTCGAACCGGTACAGGCCCGACTGCGGTGCCGTCCAGCGGTACCAGATGGACGGCTGCGCCGTGTCGCCGCCCGGCTCCCCCGGCTCGGTGGTGGCACCGGCGATGTTGCCGTCGACGCTGCCCGAGGTGCCGGTGACGACCTGGGCGTCGGCGAAGGCGTCGTTGGGCGGAGGAGCAAGGGCGGCATCGGCGCGCCCGGGAACGCCGAGCAGCGCTCCGACGAGGAGGAGTACGACGACCAACCCTCGGTAGCGCCACATGGCGACCCCCATGAAGGCCCCTGGGAAGGGCGTGGCACGTAGGTGGGGCCAATCCCGACACTAGCCAGGTCAGGGCCCGTTGAGAGGATTTCGAGCGCTACGAAAACCTGGTCGCCGGCGAGCTCTGGCGTCCTCGTCTGCCCAACCCGCCGGCCACGGTTATTGCACTTGCCGTGCAGGATCCTGCTCCTCCTGTGCGGCGAATCGCGGTACATCGAGCCACGTGCAGCCGGTCCACGCCCTCCGCCAGCAGGCGTCAAGGCATGACGAGGCCGCCGTCGACGGGCACGGTCACTCCGGTCACATAGGACGAGGCGTCGCTGACCAGCCAGATCAGCGTGGCGGCCAGCTCCTCGTGCTCGCCGAGGCGGCCGGCCGGCGCCAGCGCCTTGACCATCTCGAAGGTGCCCGGCTCCAACTGGTCGCTCATCTCGGACTGGAAGAAGCCGGGGGCGATGCAGTTGACCCGGATGCCCTTACGGCCGGTCCACTGCGCGGCCAGGTCTCGGGTCAGCCCGATGACGCCGGCCTTGCTGGAGGCGTACGCGGCCTGCGGGATGCCGCCGGGGCGCAGGCCGATGACGCTGGAGATGTTGACGATGGCCCCGCCGTTCGTGGCGGCCCGGGCGAAGGCCTGCGCCATCCAGTAGCTGCCCATCAGGTTGACGTCGACGACGGAGCGGAACTGGTCCGGCGTCTCCCGGCTGGCGGGGACGGCGGTGCCCACGCCCGCGTTGTTGACCAGCACGTCCACCCGTCCGAAGTGCTCGACGGCGGTGGCGATCAGCGCCTCGCAGTCCTCGGGCCGGCTGACGTCGGTGGCGCGGGCCGCGTACCGGCGGCCGGCCGCCTCGACCAGCGCGCCCGTCCCCGGCAGTCGCTCCACCCGGCGGGCGCCGAGCACCACGTCGGCACCGGCCTCGGCGAGCGCGCGGGCGAACGACACCCCCAGGCCGGAGGAGGCGCCGGTCACCACGGCGACCTTCCCGTCGAGGCGGAACCGGTCCATCACGCTCACCCTGGTGCTCCTCACGCTCGCCGTGCCCTGGACGCCATACCGACCAGCCGGTATGTTCGGCGTCCGGCGACGGTAGCGAGCCGCCGCCATGCGCGTCAATGGGAGGGCAGCCATGGACTTCGAACCGACCGCACGCGCCGCCGAGCACCTCAAGCGGCTCCAGGAGTTCATGGACGACCACGTCCACCCGGCCGAGCCGGTCTACGCGGCGCAGCGGGCCGAGCTCGCGGCGGCCGGGAAACTCCACCACCTGCCCGCCGTCGTCGAGGACCTCAAGGCCGAGGCCCGCCGTCGAGGACTGTGGAACCTCTTCCTGCCCGCCGTCTCCGGCCTGACCAACCTGGAGTACGCCCCACTCGCCGAGCTGATGGGCCGCTCCATCGAGCTCGCCTCGGAGGCCACCAACTGCGCGGCGCCGGACACCGGCAACATGGAGATCCTGCACATGTTCGGCACCGCCGAGCAGCAGGAGCGCTGGCTGCGCCCGCTGCTCGCCGGCGAGATCCGGTCGGCCTTCGCGATGACCGAGCCGGACGTCGCCTCCAGCGACGCCACCAACATCTCCACCCGGATCGAGCGCGACGGAGACTCGTACGTCATCAACGGCCGCAAGTGGTGGACCACCGGCATCGCCGACCCGCGCTGCCAGATCATGATCGTGATGGGCAAGACGGACCCGTCGGCCGACACCCACCGGCAGCAGTCGATGATCCTGGTGCCGGTGGACACTCCCGGCGTCGAGGTGGTCCGCTCGCTGCCGGTCTTCGGCTACCACGACCAGCACGGGCACGGCGAGGTCGTCTTCACCGACGTCCGGGTGCCGGCGTCGTACCTGCTCGGCGAGGAGGGCGGCGGCTTCGCCCTCGCCCAGGCCCGGCTCGGCCCCGGCCGCATCCACCACTGCATGCGCGCCATCGGCCTGGCCGAGCGCGCGCTGAGCCTGATGGTGCACCGCGCCGCCGGCCGGGTCGCCTTCGGCCGGACGCTGGCCGAGCAGGGCGTGGTGCAGCAGCAGATTGCCGAGTCCCGGATGGCGATCGAGCAGGCCCGCCTGCTCACCCTCAAGGCCGCCTGGATGATCGACAAGTACGGCGCCAAGGGCGCGCGCACCGAGATCGCCGCCATCAAGGTGATCGCCCCCCGGGTCGCCCTGGAGGTGCTCGACCGGGCGATCCAGGTGCACGGCGGCGCCGGGGTCTCCGACGACGTCCCGCTCGCCGCGATGTACGCCGGCGCCCGTACGCTGCGCATCGCCGACGGCCCCGACGAGGTGCACGTACGCGACGTCGCCCGGCGCGAGATCCGCCGGCAGCTGGAGTCGCGGTGACCGTCACGACCACCGAGCCGACCACCCCGGCCGGGCGGCGGCGGGCGCCGCGCGGCTCGGCCCGGCGCAGCATCGTCGCGGCGGCCACCGAACTCTTCGCCCGCCGCGGCTACGAGGCGACCAGCGTGCAGGAGATCGTGGCCGCGGCCGAGGTCACCAAGGGCGCCCTGTACCACTGGTTCGGGTCGAAGTCCGAGCTGCTCACCAGCATCTACCGGGAACTGCTCGCCGAGCAGACCCAGCGGCTGCGGGAGATCGCCGACGGCAGTGGGCCGGTCGAGGAGCGGCTGCGCGCGGCCGCCCTCGACGTCGTGGAGCACACCGCCGAGCACGCCGACGAGCTGACCGTCTGGGCCAGGTCGGCGCACCTGCTCGACGACGAGCAGGCCGAGGCGACCCGCCGGGAGCGGCGGCGCTACCACGACCTGTTCCGCGACCTGGTCCGCGAGGGGCAGGCCAGCGGGGCGTGCGCACCGACCTCTCCGCCACCGTGATCACCCACGCGTTCCTCAGCGCCCTGGGCAACACGCACACCTGGTTCCACCCCGACGGCCCGCTGACCTTCGCGGAGGTCGGCCACCAGCTCGTCGCGCTGTTCCTCGGCGGCCTGCGCCCGCCCGGACCGGACCCGGTGGCGCCCCACCTCGCGGAGCGACCAACGGACGCGCGCCCCGCCGAGGGTGGCGCGCCACGGCCCCGGCAGAGCCCGGGCAGGAACGGGTGAGCGACGAGGAGCGCCCCGCGCCGCCCGCGGCGCGGGACAGTGTGGAGCCGCCCGCCGCGGCCGGCTCGGCCGCCCCAGCGAAGCCGACCGGGCCCGGCGGGGAACCCGTCCGGGCCGAGCTGGCCGAGGTGCTCCAGCGCCAGGCCGGGCTCCACGACGCGGCCCGCGCCGAGGCGGCGGCGAAGCGGCACGCGGCCGGGCGGCGCACCGTACGGGAGAATCTCGCGGACCTGATCGATGACGGCAGCTGGCTGGAGTACGGCGGGCTGGCCGTGGCGGCGCAGCGGTCCCGGCGGCCGCTCGCGGACCTCGCCGCGGCGACCCCCGCCGACGGCGTCGTCGTCGGCGTCGGCCGGGTCGGCGTACCCGGGTCGCCGCGGTGGCGTACGACTACAGCGTCCTCGCCGGCACCCAGGGCGTCACCGGTCACCGCAAGACCGACCGGCTCCTCGACGTCGCCGCGCGGGACGGGCTGCCGGTCGTGGTCTTCGCCGAGGGCGGCGGCGGCCGGCCGAGCGACACCGACCATCCGACCGTGGCCGGTCTGGAGCTGACCACCTTCGCGTCGCTGGCCCGGCTGCGGTCGCTGCGGGTCGGGATCGCGGCCGGGTACTGCTTCGCCGGCAACGCGGCGCTGCTGGGCATGTGCGACGTCACCATCGGCGTCGCGGGGGCCAGCATCGGCATGGGCGGACCGGCCATGGTGGAGGCCGCCGGGCTCGGCGCGGTCGCGCCGCGGGACGTCGGCCCACTCCACGTGCACCTGGCCAGCGGCGCCGTCGACCTCGCCGCGGCCGACGACGCGACGCGGTCCGCCTGGCCCGGCGCGTCCTCGGCCACGCGGGCGGGACGCTGACGGACGGCCGGCACGAGGACCAGCGCCGGCTGCGCGACGTGCTGCCGGAGAACCGGCGCCGCGCCTACGACGTGCGGGGCGTGTTGCGCCTGCTCTTCGACGTCGACTCGGTGCTCGAACTGCGGGAGCGGCACGGCCGGTCCCTGGTGACGGCCCTCGCCCGCCTCGACGGGCGGCCGGTGGGGGTGATCGCCAACAATCCGCTGCATCGGGCCGGGGCGATCGACGCCACCGCCGCCGGCAAGGCCACCCGGTTCCTGCGACTCTGCGAGCGGCTGGGCCTGCCCGTGGTGAGCCTCTGCGACACCCCGGGGATCATGGTCGGCCCCGACGCCGAACGGACCGGGCTGGTGCGCGCGGTGGGCGACCTGTTCACGGCCGGCGCGTCGCTGCGTACCCCGCTGGTGGCGGTGGTGCTGCGCAAGGCGTACGGCCTCGGCGCCATGGCGATGGCCGGCGGCGGCTTCCACGCCACCCGCCTCACGCTGGCCTGGCCGACCGGCGAGGTCGCGCCATGGGCCTGGAAGGCGCGGTGCGGCTCGGTCACCGCCGGGAGCTGGCCGAGATCCCCGACGAGGACGAGCGCCGACGCCGGTACGACGAGCTGGTCGCCGACGCCTACGACCGGGGGCGGGCGCTCTCGGCCGCGGCGAGCTTCGAACTCGACGACGTCGTCGACCCCGCCGACACCCGGGACCGGCCCGTCGCGGCGCTGTTCTGACCGGGTGCGGCGCTCAGCCCGCCGCCGGTGCCGCCGCGGTGCTGGTCAGCACCTGACCGGTGCGCGGCCCGCCCGCCAGCGCGCCCGGGCCCCACTCCATCGCCACCAGGAACAGGGTGCGCCCGTCCGGGCCGCCGAGCGCGCACGCGAAGCAGCCCCGGTCCAGGTCGATTCGGTCCAGCACCCGGCCACCCTCGGCCACCCGCACCGCGCAGCGTTCGGCACGTCGCCGTACCAGACGGCGCCCTCGGCATCGAGGCAGATGCCGTCGGGCGCGGCGTCGGGGATCGCCGCCCAGACCCGCCGACCGGTCAGCGCGCCGTCGGCGGCCACGTCGTACGCGGTGAGCCGGGCGGCGTACGACTCGGCGACGATCAGGGTGCCGCCGTCCGGCGTGAGCACCATGCCGTTGGGGAAGGCGAGACCGTCGGCCACCAGCCGGGGTGGCCCGTCGGGCGGGACCAGGGCGATCGCGCCCGGCGCGAACTCGCCGCCGGGGAAGTCGAACCCGATGGTGTTGACGTACGCGTTGCCCCGGGCGTCCGTCACCACCTCGTTCCACGGGTGCGCCACCAGCGACCGCAGGTCGGCGTGGCCGACCAGCGTGCCGTCCGGCTCCCGGCGCAGCAGCCGACCGGCCCCGCCGGCGACGACCAACAGCCGGCCGTCGGGCAGCCAGTCGAGGCAGATCGGCAGGCCGTCGACCCGGGCCGCCACCTCGGTCCGGCCGTCGGCGTCGACCGTCAGCACCTCCCCGGCACCCCAGTCGGCGAGCCAGAGCCGCCCGTCGTGCCAGCGGGGCGACTCCCCGAAGGCCAGTCCGTCCACCAGTACGCGTGGTGCCGTCATCGGTGCCTCCCCATCAGGTCACGGGCCCGCCGCAGGTGCGCCCGCTCGGCGGTGTTGTCGGTGCGCGCGATCGCCGCGTCGTACGCCCGGGCGGCCTCCCCGGTGCGGCCCAGCCGGCGCAGCAGGTCGGCGCGGACGGCGTGGAACACGTGGTACCCGGCCAGGTCGAGGCCGTCGACCAGGACGAGCGCGGCGGCCGGTCCGGCCACGTCGGCCACCGCGACCGCCCGGTTGAGCGCGACCACCGGGCCGGGGGCGACGGTCATCAGCTGGTCGTAGAGCGCCACGATCTGGCCCCAGTCGGTGTCGGCGGCGGTCGCCGCGTCGCTGTGCACCGCGTTGATCGCCGCCTGGATCTGGTACGGCCCGGGCCGGTCCCGCCGCAGGCAGCGGCGGACCAGCGTCTGCCCCTCGGCGATCAGCTCGCGGTCCCACCGGTCGCGGTTCTGCTCGGCCAGCGGCACCAGAGCGCCGTCGGGTCCGGTACGGGCGGGCCGGCGCGCCTCGGTGAGCAGCAGCAACGCGAGCAGCCCCAGCGCCTCCGGCTCGTCCGGCATCAGCTCGGCGAGCAGCCGGGCCAGCCGGACCGCCTCGGCGCACAGCTCGTCGCGGACCAGCCGCTCCCCCGAGCTGGCGGTGTGCCCCTCGTTGAAGATCAGGTAGACCACGGCCAGCACGGCCCGGAGCCGGTCGGGCAGGTCCGCGTCGCGGGGCACCCGGTACGGGATCCCGGCGTCCCGGATCTTCGCCTTGGCCCGGACCAGGCGCTGGGCCATGGTCGGCTCCGCCACCAGGAAGGCGCGGGCGATCTCGGCGGTGCTCAGGCCGCCGAGCAGCCGCAGGGTCAGCGCGACCCGGGCGGCGGCGCCCAGCGCCGGGTGGCAGCAGGTGAAGATCAGGCGGAGCCGGTCGTCGCGCACGGGTCCCTCCTCGGCCGGTGCGTCGCGGGCGTACAGGAGTGCGGCCTGCGCGTGCCGGTCGGCCCGGGTGGCCTCACGGCGCAGCCGGTCGACCGCCCGGTTCCGGGCGGTGGTGATGATCCAGCCGGCGGGACTCGGTGGCACTCCGTCGACCGGCCAGCGGCCGACGGCCGTGGTGAACGCCTCCTGGACCGCCTCCTCGGCGAGGTCGATGTCGCCGAGGACGCGGATCAGGACGGCGACCGCGCGGCCGTACTCCGCGCGGAACACCCGCTCGACGTCGGTGGGCATGGGCGGCGGTCAGACCTCCCCCTGGAACGGGCGCACCTCGATCGGCAGGGTGGTCGCCAGGGCGTACCGGCGGCCCCACTCCAGGGCGGCGTCCAGGTCCGGCGCGGTGATGATGGTGAAACCGCCGAGGTACTCCTTGCCCTCGATGTAGGGCCCGTCGGTGACCAGCACCTCCTCCCCCTTCGGGCGCAGCACGGTGGCCGTCTCCGGAGCGTGCAGACCGTTGCCGAAGACCCACGACCCGGCCTCGACCAGCTCGTCGTGGATGGCGTCGACCTTGCGCATCACCCCGGCCAGGAACTCCGGGTCGGGCATCCCCTCGCCCGCCGGCTGGTACATGCTGATCAGGTACTGCTTCACGGTGTCCTCCTCGCCCGGCGGCCGGGCCTTCGCCGGCCCCTTCACCCTCCACACGAACGGGCCGCCGCCGGATCGACACGCCGACCGAGGTTGATGTCGGTCGTCTTCGCGGGGCCCGCGCCAAGCGGCCGGCTGTGCTTGGATGCCGATCATGTCCGTACCGACGCCCGACCCCGACCATCAGCCCGAGCCGGGCGGCCGACCGCCCGCCGGGAAGGCGCCGGGTCCGGTCCTGGCCGCCGCCATCCTGCTCTACATCGGCGGCGGGCTGACCCTCCTGTACGGCCTGGTCGGCGCCCGGGTCAGCGGCGGGTTCTCCAGTCTGCTGCCGCCCTGGGCGCTGGTCCTGTACGGCCTGCTCTACGTCGGGTTGGGCTGGGGCGTGCAGCACGGTCGGCGCTGGGCCCGGCGCACGGTGCTGGTGCTCTGCGGGTTCGGCGTCGCGCTGGCGGCCGTCAAGCTGGTCGCGGGTGGGAAGGCCTCGGCCATCGTCGACCTGCTCTGGCCCCTGGTGTACGTGGCGCTGCTCTGCACGGAGGCCGCCCGGGACTGGTTCGGCCGGACGCCGCAGCCGACCGGCTGACCTGCGCGGGTCCCGGCCAGAGCCGGCTGAGCGGCGCCGGTCCGATCCGGCCGCACGCCCCAGACCCGACCCACCGCATGGCAGAGAAAATCTTCCATATATCTATTGAAGTTAATCTTCATCCTGTGACCTAATACTGACAGTTCCTTTCGTTGCTCCCGCCGCCCCCCGCGGCGTCCCCCAGGGAGGAAAGATGAACCGTCCCCTTCGATCGGCGCTGCGGACCGCCGCGGCCGCCCTGCTCGCCACGGTCACCCTGGCCGCCTCGGCCACCCTCGGCGCCACCCCGGCCAGCGCCGCCCCGGCCGGCCTGCCCGGCATGGACGTCTCCAGCCACCAGGGCAACGTCAACTGGTCCGCCGCCTGGAACAACGGCGCCCGGTTCGCGTATGTCAAGGCCACCGAGGGCACCTACTACACCAACCCGTACTTCGCCCAGCAGTACAACGGCTCCTACAACGTCGGGATGATCCGGGGCTCGTACCACTTCGCGCGTCCGGACACCACCAGCGGCGCCACCCAGGCCAACTACTTCGTCGACCACGGCGGCGGCTGGTCCAAGGACGGCAAGACCCTGCCCGGCGCGCTCGACATCGAGTACAACCCGTACGGCTCGACCTGCTACGGGCTGAGCCAGGCCTCGATGCGCAGCTGGATCGCCTCGTTCGTCAACCAGTACTACGCGCGTACCGGCCGGTGGGCGACCATCTACACCACGACCGACTGGTGGACCACCTGCACCGGCAACACCTCGCAGTTCGCCGCCAACAACCCGCTCTGGATCGCCCGCTACTCCAGCTCGGTGGGCACCCTGCCGGCCGGCTGGCCGACGTACTCGTTCTGGCAGTGGGCCTCCTCCGGCGTCTTCCCCGGCGACCAGAACGTCTGGAACGGCACCCTGGACCGGCTCAAGGTGCTGGCCTGCAACGGACCCTGCTGATCCGCTCCGGTGGCGGGCCGCCCGGCCCGCCACCGCGCCCCTGAGACGAGGAGGTCCCGATGTCCGTCCCCGTACCCCGGCGGGCCGTGCTGCGCGGCGCCGTCCTGCTCGGCGCCGCCGCCGGCGTCACCACCCTCGGCCAGGTCACCGGCGACCGGAGCGCGCGGGCCATCGCCACCCGAGTCGACCAGCCGACGATCGCCAACTGCGCAACCTGGGGCGCCCGGCCGCCGTCGTCGGCGGTGACCGTGGTGCAGAACCGCCCCAACAAGATCATCATCCACCACACCGCGTTCCCGAACTCGACCGACTACAGCCTGGCCCACGCGTACCAGAACTCCCGCGACATTCAGAACCTGCACATGGACACCAACGGCTGGCTCGACTCCGGGCAGCACTTCACCAACAGCCGGGGCGGGTACCTGACCGAGGGGCGCCACGGCAGCCTCTACGGGCTGCTGCACGGGCAGACCATGGTCCAGGGCGCGCACTGCGTCGGTCAGAACAGCCAGGCCATCGGCATCGAGAACGAGGGCATCTACCTCGACGTGCAGCCGCCGCAGGCACTCTGGGACAGCCTGGTGACGTTCTGCGCGTTCACCTGCCAGCAGTACTTCATCCCGGCCACCGAGATCTACGGTCACAAGGACTTCAACAACACCCAGTGCCCGGGACTGCTGCACGACCGGCTCCCCGAGCTGCGCAGCGCGGTGGCGGCCCGGCTCGGTTGAACACGGCCGGCCCGGGCCGGCCCGCCGACGGCGCGGCAGTGGCACCTCGCCGACGCTGTGAAGCTGATGACGTGAACGAATCGCGGCCGCAGCCGCGGTGATTCGTCTGCGTCATCAGCTTCGTAGTGCGGTCCGGACCCACCCCGCTTCCCCGCGGCCGACCCGCCAGCCGGGCTCATCGCCACTGCTCGCTTATATAAGCCCGATCTGATAGAAAGAGGTCGTGCACGCCTTCGACGTCCTCGGGGACCCGGTCCGCCGCCGGATCCTGGAGCTCCTGGCCGAGGGTGAGCAGACCGCCGGCAGCATCTGCGCGGCGGTCCAGCGGGAGTTCGGCATCTCCCAACCGGCCGTGTCGCAGCACCTCAAGGTGCTGCGCGACAACGGCTTCGCGACCGTACGACCCGAGGGCACCCGCCGCCTCTACGCGGTGGACCCGCAGCCGCTCCGCCAGGTCGACGCCTGGCTGGACCATTTCCGCCGATTCTGGACCCCGCCGCTGGAGGCGCTCGCCACCGAACTGGCCCGGGGCCGGCGGGAGCGGCGACTGCGCGAGGGCGGCCCCGACGAGAGGAAGACACCATGATCGACGTGACCGGGCAGATCAGCGCCGTCGAACGCACCGTCGGCAGCCGTACGCTGCCCGCCGGGCAGGCGCGCGTGAGCATCATCAGCCAGACGTACGACGCGCCGCTGGAGGACGTCTGGGACGCCTGCACCAGCGCCGAGCGGATCCCCCGCTGGTTCCTGCCGATCTCCGGCGAGCTGCGGCTCGGCGGCCGCTATCAGCTGGAGGGGAACGCCGGCGGTACCGTCGAACGCTGCGACCCGCCGCACAGCTTCGCCGCGACCTGGGAGTACGGCGGCGAGGTGAGCTGGATCGAGGTACGGCTCAGCCCGGCGGGCGCGGGGCGTACCCGGTTCGAGCTGGAACACGTCGCGCACGCGGACGACCAGCGCTGGGCCGAGTTCGGCCCGGGCGCCACCGGCGTGGGCTGGGACATGGGCCTGCTCGGCCTGGCCTCCCACCTGGCGGGCGACGGCAGCGGAGTCAGCCCCGACCAGGCCGCCGCATGGATGGGCTCCGACGAGGGCCGCCGGTTCATGACGCTGAGCAGCGAGCGCTGGGGCGAGGCGAGCGTGGCGGCCGGTACCCCGGCCGACGAGGCGCGGGCGGCGGCGCAGCGGACCACCGCCGCGTACACCGGAATTCCGGCCTCCTGACCCATGGCGCGGGGTGCCCGGGAGCCCGGTCGCCCCGCTTGCCGTGGCCGGGGTGCGGCAGCGCGGTGGCGGCCCCCGCCATCCTGCGGGAGCGGGGCGGCCGGGTGGCGGGAGCGTTCCGCCGGCCCGGCGGGTAACGTGCTGCGGCGTGACCGGCGCACCGTACTCGCACTGCTCGTACTGCGGCGCGGCCTATCTGGCGGGAGCCGGCTGGCCGCGCGTCTGCACGGTCTGCGGCCAGAACGTGTGGCGCAACCCGCTGCCGGTCGCGGTGGCGCTGCTGCCGGTACGCACGGCGACCGGCCTGGGCGTGGTGGTGGTCCGCCGCGACATCGAGCCGGCCCGGGGCCAGCTCGCGCTGCCCGGCGGATTCATCGAGTACGGCGAGGAGTGGTCGGAGGCGCTGGTCCGGGAGTTGCGCGAGGAGACCGGCCTGCTGGCCGAGCCCGAGCAGGCCCGGCTCTTCGCGGTGCACGGGGCGCCGGCCGGCGGCACCATGATGGTCTTCGGCGTGCTGCCCGAGCGGGCGGCCGAGGAGTTGCCGCCGTCCGCGCCGACCGAGGAGGCCACGGAGTGGCTGGTCCTCACCGAGCCGGTCGAGCTGGCCTTCTCCACCCACACCCGGGCGCTGGCCGACTTCCTGGCCGGCCAGCGAGCCGTCTGATCCCCTGCGCCACCGCGCCGACGGGGCCACGCCACCACCGGGCGACTCGCCGGCTGATTCTACTGACTCAATAGGAATGCAGCGTCGCCGAGCCCGGAGGTTCCCCTTGTCACGCCCCCTCTCCCAGGACGAAGTCGACCACGACAGCCGCCGGACCCGGCAGTGGCTCGCCGGGGACGCCCGCTGCGACGGGGTCCCCCGCCAGGAACTGCTGGAGCTGGGCGCCGCCATGGCCGCCGTCACCGCCGCGGCCGAGGAGCGGGAGCCGGTCGCCGTCGCCCCCGCCCCGGTCGGCGTCGACCCGGGGTCCGGAGCCACCGAGGCACCCATCGCCAAGCCGCTGCCGCCGCACCTGTTCCGGCGGCTGGACACCAACGCCGAGATGCGCTGGGAGGCGATGGCCGGGCAGGGACACGTCGTCCCCAACGACCGCTTCTTCGTCCGCAACCACACCGTGACACCCAGGCTGGACGCCGACGCCTGGCGGCTGCGCCTCTTCGGCACCGGGCTGCGCGGTACGCCGACCCGGCACGACCCGGTCGAGTTCGACCTCGCCGACCTGCGGGGGCTGCCCGCCGAGGAGCACACCGCGCTGATCGAGTGCGCGGGCAACGGACGCCGTTACTTCGCCGAGCAGCAGGACGATCCCGCCCCCGGCGTGGCCTGGGGCCTCGGCGGGGTCGGCGTCGCGCGCTGGCGGGGCGTACCGCTGGGCACCGTGCTCCGGCTGGCCGGCCTCACCGACGCGGCGGTCGACGTGATGCCGGAGGGGCTGGACCCGGACTACGTCACCGGCGGGGTGAACCTCGGCCGGGTACGCCGGCCGCTGCCGGTCGGCAAGGCCCTCGACGACGTGCTGCTGGCGTACGAGATGAACGGCGAGCCGCTCCCGGCCGACCACGGCTACCCAGTGCGGGTGGTGGTGCCCGGCTGGATCGGCATCTCCTCGATCAAGTGGGTGGGGGCGGTGGAGGTCTCCGCCACTCCCCTCTTCTCGCCCTGGAACACCCAGTTCTACCGGATGTTCGGCTCCGGGCATCCCAACGGCGGCGGGGTGCTGGCCGCCCAGTCGGTGAAGAGCGCCTTCGAGCTGGCCTGGAACGCCTGCATCCCGGCGGGTCCCGAGGTGCTGCTGCGCGGCCGGTCCTGGTCCGGCAACGGGCCGATCGCCCGGGTCGAGGTCAGCACCGGCGACGACGACTGGCGCCCCGCCGAGCTGGTCGCCGCCGACCGAGGCGGGGCATGGCAGCGCTGGACGGCCGTCTGGCGGCCGCCCGCCCCCGGCCGGTGGACGCTGCGCGCCCGGGCCACCGACGTCACCGGGGCCGGCCAGCCCGACACCGCCGGCCACAACGACCTCGGGTACCTCTTCGACGGCGTCGTCCGGCACCCGGTGACCGTGGCCTGAACCCGCGACCCGCCCGACCCGGACGGGACTGCGGCGGGTGGAGGTCAGCCGGTGAGGTAGGCGGCGGGGACGGCGTCGGCGAGCCACACGCCGTTCGCACTGTGGTAGAAGAGGTGGCCGTCCCGGGCCATCGCCGCCGCGTCGACGGTGAGGATCGCCACCGGGCCGCCGGCGCGCCGGACAGGAACCACGCCGAGCCGTGGTCGGCGACGATCAGGCCGTACCGCTGCATGGCCTCGGCGACGATCCGGGCCTGCCGGGGCAACCGGGACACGTCCACCGACCGCTTGAGCCGCAGCCGCTGGCCGAGCTGCGGCAGGGCCGGGTCGGACGCGGCCAAGGCGGAATGGCGCATCCTGCCCGAGGTCCATCGCCCCCGTCCAGCATCCGGTCGGCTTGCGGGTCAGGCGCGCTCAAGGGCCACCGGCCCGACGTTTCGGGTCCAGCGGCCTCCGGGGCCAACGGGCTGGCGGGTCCGCCGCCGCCGGCCCTGCGGGCGCGGCCGGCGCGGTCAGGCGGCGGCACGGTCCGGCAGCGGTCGCCGCCGGCGGGCCGGGTCGGTGAGCACCGGCAGCGACCAGGCTCCGTCCGGCTGGTAGAGGTTCACCCCCGGCGGGACGATCTCGTCGATCCGGTCGAGGACGGCGTCGTCGAGGGTGAGCGCCGCGCCCTTGAGCAGCCCCTCCAGCTGCTCCATGGTGCGGGGACCGATGATCGCCGAGGTGACCGCCGGGTGCGCCACGGTGAACGCCACGGCCAGCTCGGGCAGGGTGCGGCCGACCTCGTCGGCGAGCGCGAGCAGCTGCTCGACCGCGGCGTACTTCGCGGCGTTGCCGGCGATCGCCGGGTCGAACCGAGCCGGGGTGAGGGCGGCCCGGCCGGCGGTGAGGTCGACCGCCCGGCCCGGGCGGTACCGGCCGGAGAGGAACCCCGAGGCGAGCGGGCTCCAGATCAGGACCCCCATGCCGTACCGCTGGCAGACCGGCAGCACCGCAGTCTCGACACCCCGGGCCAGGATCGAGTACGGCGGCTGCTCGGTGCGGAACCGCCCGAGCGCCCGCCGCTCGGCCACGTGGTGCGACTCCACGATCTCCTCGGCCGGAAAGGTCGAGCAGCCGAAGGCCCGGATCTTGCCGGCCCGGACGAGGTCGCTGAGCGCGCCCAGGGTCTCCTCGACGTCGGTGGTGTGGTCGGGCCGGTGCACCTGGTAGAGGTCGATCCAGTCGGTGTCCAGGCGGCGGAGGCTCTCCTCGACCTCGCGGACGATCCAGCGCCGGGAGTTGCCGCCCCGGTTGGGCCCCTCCCCCATCGGGAAGTGCACCTTGGTCGCGAGCACCACGTCGTCCCGCCGGCCGCGCAGCGCCTTGCCGACGATCGTCTCCGACTCGCCTGCGGAGTACATGTCGGCTGTGTCCACGAAGTTGATCCCCTGGTCGATGGCGGCGTGGACGATCCGGATGCAGTCGTCGTGGTCGGGGTTACCGACCGCGCCGAACATCATCGTGCCGAGACAGTGGACGCTCACCTCGATGCCGGTGCCGCCGAGCACGCGGTAGCGCATGGGTCCTCCCCGAGGGTGTGCGCCGCACTGGCCGGGCGGCGGGGCCGGTCCGAGCCAACCTACGAATTCGAGTGCGCTCGAGGTCAAGGCGGCACCGGTCAGCCGCTGGCCTCGCCCGCCCCCGCCAGGTAGCCGGCGGCCTGCAGCTCGAACAACTCCCGGTAGGGGCCGTCCTGCGCCATCAGCTCGTCGTGGTTGCCCTGCTGGATCAGCCGGCCGTGGTCCAGCACGAAGATCCGGTCGGCGTGCCGGACGTTGGCCAGCCGGTGGGTGATCAGCACGACCGCCCGCTCCGGGTGCCGCCGCAGGTGCTGGAAGAGGGCGTGTTCGGCCCGGGCGTCGAGGGCCGCGGAGGGCTCGTCGCAGATCAGCAGCGGGGCGTCCCGGTAGAGGCCGCGGGCGGCCACGAGGCGCTGCCACTGGCCGCCGGAGAGGTCCTGGCCGTCCTTGAACTGCCGGTCGAGCAGCGTGTCGTAGCCGTACGGCAGATCGGTGATCATGTCGTGCGCGGCGGCGCCGCGGGCGGCGTCCTCGACGCTCGGACCGGGCCGTCGGCCGGCCGGTCGTGCCGGCCGACCCGGATGTTCTGCCCGGCGGTGAACGGGAATCTCCACCAGTCCTGGGTCATCACCGCGACCTGGGCGCCGGTCTGCCGCGGGTCCAGCTCGCCGACGTCGACGCCGTCCCAGCGGATGGCCCCGTCGGTCGGCCGGTAGAGACCCGCGATGAGTTTGGCCAGCGTGGTCTTGCCGGAGCCGTTCTCCCCCACCAGGGCGACCACCTCGCCGCGCCGGATGCTGAGGCTGACCCCGTCCACGGCGGCCTTGTCGGTGTCCGGGTAACGCAGGGTCACCCGGTCCAGCTCGATCCGGTCGAAGCCGTCGACGGGCCGACCGCCGCCGGTCGGGACGCGCTGCCGGGCCCGGTCGAGGAAGTCCCGGTAGTCCTGGTAGTAGAGCGCGTCCTCGTAGAGGGAGTTCGTGGCGAACACCGCGATCCGCAGCGAGGACCGGGCGGACTGCAACGCCAGCAGGGCGGTGGCCGCGGCGGCCAGCGCGACCACGCCGCCCAGCAGCAACCCGCCGAGAACCGCGTAGACGCCGAAGGCGGCGATGCCGGTCACCGACATGCCGGCCGCCCGGGTGGTGCTCTGCGAGCGGGCCAGCCGCAGCTCGGCCCGGGTCTCCGCCGCCATCATCCGGCGGAACTCGGTGAGCAGGAACTCCCGCATCTGGTACGCGCGGACCTCGGCGGCCGTGCGCCGCTCCGCCATCAGATGAGCCAGCATCCACATCCGACGGCGGCGGGTGATCCGGGCCAGCATGGCGAGGTACTGGCGGCGGGCCATCCGCACCGCCGTCACCGCCTCCGGCACCGCGGCGAGCAGCAGGCAGGGCAGCAGCACCGGTTGGACCACCGTCACCGCGGCGGCGGTGGCCAGCACGCCCACCACTCCGGTGACCAGGTTGACGGTGTGGTCGACGATCGACGCCGCCTCCGCCATGCCGCGGTCCCGGGCGCGGTCCATCTCCTCGGCGAACCCCGCGTCGTCGAACGCGGCCAACTCCACCGCGGTGGTCGTCTCGAAGAGCCGCAGCTCCACCTGGTAGTTGATCTGCGGGATCAGCCGGGCCTGCGCCCAGCCGGCGGCCACGGTCAACGCGCCCTTGACCGTCACCGCGAACGCGGCGAGAGCCAGCGCTGGCAGCGCGGCGCGGATCCGGTCGGGGGTCGGGCCGGCGGCGAAGAGCTGGCGGAGCACGCCGGTCGTGGCCAGCAGACCCAGGGTGGTCATCACGCCGGCCGCGACGTTGAGCCCGATGGAGGCGGCGGTGTCCCGGCGGCTGGTGCCCCAGGCCAGCACGACCGCCTCCCGGACCAGCGCCGGCAGGCGCCGGGCCACGGACTTGAAGCTGGTGTGCGCGAACTCGGTCGCCCGGTGCATCCAGTGACCGTCCTCCAGCTCCGGCAACGCCGGGCCGGCGTCGCCGTCGGCCGGGCCGTCCTCCTCGGCCGGGTGGCGGGGACCGATCACCGTCGCCATGGCGCCTCCTCACCGGTACGAACCACAACCGACCCGGAGCTTACGTTCGGCGACCGACTGCTGTCTCGGGGTGATCGGCGTGTCGAACAGGCGTCCCAACCGCGTGCCGCCCGGCGGCCACCCCGGGGCGGTTCCACCGGATGGGCGATGTCGGGTCGCGTCGCGCCGACCCGCCCCGGGTGGCAGGCTGGTGGAGTCGCCGGCAGCGGGCGCGACGACGGCCCGCTGACAGACCCGTCGTGAAGGAGAAGATCGACCCGATGGCTGTGGACGTCACCACCACGGACGAATGGCAGGCCCTGCGCAAGCACGCCGAGGCGATGCGCGGCACCCACCTGCGGGAGCTGTTCGCCGCCGACGGGCAGCGGGGCGAGCGGCTCACCGGCGACGTCGCCGACCTGCACGTCGACTACAGCAAGAACCTCATCACCGACGAGACGCTGGGGCTGCTCACCGCCCTCGCCGAGCGGGTCCGGCTGACCGACCGGATCGCCGCCATGTTCTCCGGCGCGCGCATCAACTCCACCGAGGACCGGGCCGTCCTGCACACCGCGCTGCGCCTGCCCCGCGAGGCGAGCCTGGTGGTGGACGGGCAGGACGTGGTCGCCGACGTGCACGCCCTGCACGACCGGATGTCCGCCTTCGCCGAGCGGGTCCGCTCCGGCAACTGGCGCGGGCACACCGGCGAGCGGATCAGCACCGTGGTGAACATCGGCATCGGCGGGTCCGACCTCGGCCCGGTGATGGCGTACGAGGCGTTGAAGGCCTACCGGGACGCCGGCATCACCTGCCGCTTCGTCTCCAACATCGACCCCACCGACATCCACGACAAGACCACCGACCTCGACCCGGCGACCACGCTGTTCATCGTGGCCAGCAAGACGTTCTCCACCCAGGAGACCCTGGCCAACGCCAACCAGGCGCGCCGTTGGCTGCTCGCCGGGCTGGACGCCGACGACCCGGCGATCGCCCGGCACTTCGTCGCCGTCAGCACCAACGAGCAGCGGGTCCGCGACTTCGGCATCGACCCGGAGAACATGTTCGGCTTCTGGGACTGGGTGGGCGGCCGGTACTCGCTGCCGTCCGCCGTCGGGCTGTCGGTCATGCTGGCCATCGGGCCGGAACGCTTCCGGGAGATGCTGGCCGGCTACCACGCCGTCGACGAGCACTTCCGCACCACGCCGGTCGAGCGGAACCTGCCGGCGCTGCTCGGCCTGCTCAACGTCTGGTACACCGACTTCCTCGGCGCGCAGACCCACGCGGTGCTGCCGTACGCGCAGTACCTGCACCGGTTCCCGGCGTACCTGCAGCAGCTCACCATGGAGAGCAACGGCAAGTCGGTGACCGTCGACGGCAAGCCGGTCACGTACCCGACCGGGGAGATCTTCTGGGGCGAGCCCGGCACCAACGGTCAGCACGCCTTCTACCAGCTCATCCACCAGAGCAACCGGCTGATCCCGGCCGACTTCATCGCGTTCAGCCAGCCCAACCACGACCTGGGCGACATGCACGACCTGTTGATGTCGAACTTCTTCGCGCAGACCGCCGCGCTGGCCTTCGGCCGCACCCGGGAGCAGGTCGAGGCGGAGGGCACCCCGGCCGACGTGGTGCCGCACCGGGTGATGCCGGGCAACCACCCGACCACCTCGATCATCGCGCCGAAGCTCACCCCGGCGACCCTCGGCCAGCTGATCGCCCTCTACGAGCACATCGTCTTCACCGAGGGCACGGTGTGGAACATCAACCCGTTCGACCAGTGGGGCGTCGAGCTGGGCAAGGTGATGGCCAACCAGCTCGCGCCGAAGCTCACCGGTGCCGGCCCGGACCTCGGGGACGTGGACTCCTCGACCGCGGCGCTGATCCGCCGTTACCGCAAGCAGCGCGGCCGGGGCTGACGCCGTACGCGGGTGGCGGCGACCCGTCCGGGGCAGCCGCCACCGGCGCCGGGACGACAGCGGCCCCACGGCTCGCCGCTCCGCCCGCGGGCCGGGTCAGTCGCGCAGCAGGTCGGCGTGGGCGGCGCGCAG
>NZ_JAEVHJ010000055.1:0-27900 GCF_016802855.1 Micromonospora sp. ATA51
GCCTGGCTCGGGAGAACCCCAGCTGGGGTTACCGCCGCATCCACACCGAACTGCTCGTCCTGGGGATCAAGACCCCCGCCTCCACCGTGTGGGAAATCCACAACGAGGCTGGGATCGACCCGGCGCCCGAGCGCACCTCCACCACCCGGGCCGACTTCCTCCGCTGCCAAGCCGACGCCCTGCTCGCCTGCGACCTCTTCGAGACCGTCACCCTGACCGGAGCGCGGTTGTACGTGGTCGTGCAGCGAGAGCATCCTGCTGTGGGTGTCCGAGGACACCACCGACAGGCCCGCGCGCTCCCACACCGCGGCCGCCTCGGCGTCGCCGGTGACGTCCTCGTCCCGGGCGGCGCGGAACCCCACCGGTGTCATTCGTTCGCTGACGGCGGACACCACCAGCTCGGCGAAGTTGGAGCGGCTGTGCCGCTGGAACGCCTCGAACGCCTCCCGCGCCGCCTCCGCGCCCTCGGGCAGCGGCGGCGAGCGGGCGTAGTAGTTGTGCAGCTTCCACAGCCGCTGGCGCCAGCACGGATCGTTGAGCTGGAAGAACAGCCGCCTCATCCACCAGCCCGGGCGGTTGCCCTGCTCCACGTCGATCGGCACGCCGCGCACCTCCTCGCTGAGCGAACGGCTATGGCTAATCGACCGCTTATTGGCGGATTAAATCCGGTTTAACTGGCGCCCGAGTGTCAGTGGGCGCCCGTACTGTTCACCGCGCGGAAGGTCGGGGTCCGAAGGACTTCTGCACCCGGTCGCCCGAGGCAGTGAACCGCCGAGGGCAACGGCCCCGGCCCTTCCGTCCAAACGTGAGCCTTGGCCCGTGGATGGCCCGGCAGCTTCGACCGTCGTGGGCGGAAGCGGCTCAGCGACGGTACGAGATCGGCGGCGCCCCTGCCGAAACCCATCCGCCCTGGTGAGGGCCGCTGTGGCGATGTAGGCCCGGTTGCTGGGGGCTGGGCTTGGGCGTAGCTGGTGATCGATGCGGCATGATGGGCTGCCGTGCTGCTGCGACTGGCGTACTTGGGTGTGACGAACGCGTTCGCGGTGCTGCGACTGCTGCCGATGAGCAATCGGGACAAGGACGTGGAGATTCTTGCCCTGCGCCATCAGATCGCGGTGCTGGAACGCCATCTGGGCAAGGAGAAGGTTCGGTTCGACCCGAGTGACCGGGCGTTCCTGGCGGCCCTGCTACACCGGCTGCCGCGCGACGCGCTGCGCCGAGTGCGGCTGCTGGTGCGCCCCGATACGGTGCTGCGCTGGCATTGCGATCTGGTCGCCCGCCGTCACGCGGCCGTTTCCCGACCCAAGCGCCCGGGTCGGCCGCGCACTGTGCACTCCGTCCGGGCCTTGGTGCTGCGCCTGGCGCGGAAGAATCCCAGCTGGGGCGACCGGCGCCTGCACGGCGAACTGCTGGTGCTCGGGGTGAAGGTGGCCGCGTCCACCGTCTGGGAGATCTTGAAGGAGGCCGGGATCGACCCGGCGCCCGAGCGCGCTGGCAGCACCTGGTCCGACTTCCTGCGCTCCCAGGCGGACGTCCTGCTGGCATGTGACTTCCTGGAGACAGTCACCCCAGCGGGAGCGCGGATGTACGTGTTCGCGGTGATTGAGCACGCCAGCCGCCGAATCCACATCCTGGGCGCCACCCCGCATCCAACCACCGCGTGGGTGGCACAGGCGGCGAAGAACCTCGTCATGGACCTCGAAGACAACGGCTCCCGGGCGCGGTTCATGGTCCGCGACCGGGATGGCAAGTTCCCCGATATGTTCGACGCCATCCTCGCCGACGCGGACATCGACGTCGTCCTCAGCGGCATCCAGATGCCGAGAATGAACTCGATCATGGAACGGTGGGTACAGACCTGCCGCCGTGAACTACTGGACCGGACCCTGATCTGGAACCAGCGGCACCTGCTCCACGCCCTTCGCGAGTTGGAACAGTTCTACAACGGACACCGCCCACACCAGGGGATCGCGAACGCACGGCCGCTGTACCCGTTACCCACACAGATCGCCGACCCGGACAAGATAGCCCGCCTCGCAATACGAAGACGCGATCGCCTCGGCGGCATCCTCCACGAGTACGAGCATGCTGCCTGACCTGCACGGACGAGTTTTCGGCAAGAGCAGGGTCGGGCCTAGCCAGAACCCCTGGTCGCCGCCGTCGAACTCGTCCTTGCGGCCGTCGACGGCCAGGGTCGCGCCCCGCGCCGACTCCCGCCTCCACATAGCCGGCCACCTTGTCGCGGTGCGCGCCCGTGACGAGTGGCCCCATGTCGCATCCGCCGGTGCCGTCGCCGGTGCGCAGCTTGCGCATGCGGTCCTTGATCTTCTCGACAAGCTCATCGGCGATGCTGTCCACCGCGACGAGGGCCGAGATCGCCATGCAGCGCTCGCCGGCGGAGCCGAAGCCGGCGTTGATCGCGGCGTCCGCGGCCAGGTCGAGATCCGCGTCGGGCAGGACCAGCATGTGGTTCTTGGCGCCACCGAGGGCCTGTACCCGCTTGCCGTGCGCCGTCCCGGTCTCGTAGACGTACCGGGCGACGGGGGTGGAGCCGACGAACGAGACGGCCTTGACGTCAGGGTGGGTCAGCAGCGCATCGACGGCTTCCTTGTCGCCGTGCACAACATTCATGACGCCGTCGGGAAGACCGGCATTGGTCCAGAGGCGGGCCACGGCCACGGCCGCCGACGGGTCCTTCTCGCTGGGTTTGAGGACCACTGCGTTGCCGCAGGCGATGGCGATGGCGATGGGGATGAACCACAGCGGAACCATGGCGGGGAAGTTGAACGGGGAGATCACGGCGACGACGCCCAGCGGCTGCCGGATCGAGTACACGTCCACCTTGGTGGAGGCGTTCTCGGTGAACCCGCCCTTCATCAGCTGAGGGATGCCGCAGGCGAACTCGGCGACCTCGAGGCCCCGCGTCACCTCGCCGAGCGCGTCGTCTAGCACCTTGCCGTGCTCGGCGGTGATCAGCGCGGCGATCTCATGCTTTCGGGCGTTGAGGAGCTCGCGGAAGGTGAAGAGTACCTGTGTGCGCTTGGCCAGCGACGTGTTGGCCCAGGCCTCCCACGCGGTTCGGGCCGTGGTGACGACCTCGCCGACGAGGTCCGCGGATGCCAGGTCGAGGCGGCCCGTTTGTCTCCGGACGCCGGGTTGAAGACCTCGCTGGTGCGCTCTGAGGTGCGGTCCCAGAGGCGACCCGCGATGAGACGGGTGATGCGGACGGGTTCGGTGCTCACGGTGCTCACGGTCCTTCCGCGTGCGGGCTGGGCGGCGTGTGCCGGATGGTCTAGGGATTCGAAGGTGGACGGTGTGACCCACCGGCCGAGATGGTCGCGGACGGCGTCGCGCATGAAGGTGCTGGACTCTCGGGCCCGCTCCTCCCAGGCGAAGACACAGGTGGTGACGATGCCGTCGAAGCCGATCGACTCCAGGCCCGAGAAAGGACTCGTCGAAGTCGACGTCGCCCTGCCCGATGTCGAGGTGCTGGTGGACGGTCAGCTGGGAGCCGGGCGGGTTGACGTAGCGCAGGAGGTGAAGTCCTCCCGCGGCGACAGCTCGATCCACTCGTAGCCCAGGTCCGCGACCAGAGCCGGCTGCTCCAACAGGGGGACCCGCCGGAACATGTACGGGTCAAGGGCGAGCTTCACGTCGCCGCGCCCCGGAGGACCTCGGCGCGGTCGGCCAGGTCGACCGGGACCGGCCTGCCGGTGGCGAGGGACTGCAGGCCGGCCGTGCACACCGCCGTGGCGGCGTAGCCGTCCCAGGTGGTGGGCCCGACGACCTCGCCTCGGCGTGACGCGTCGACCCAGGCCTGGACCTCCAGGTCGTAGGCGCGGGCGAAGCGGTCGCGGAAGTCGTCGGGAATGTGGCCGCCGTAGTGGTTGTCGCTGCGGACGAAGATGTCCTGCCCCAGGCCGACGGTCACGTTGCCGAGTTCGGCCACCGCCTCGCAGCGGACCTCGTAGCCGACCTGGCAGTTGACGAAGACCTCGGTCGTGGCCATGCCGCCGCCGGCCATCTGGAAGATGGCCACCTGGGGGTCGAGTAGCCCGTCGGCGGCCCTGCCGGTCGGCTTCGGCGCGAGGACGGTGATCGTGGCGATCTCGTCGTCGAAGAGCCAGCGGCACACGTCGACCTCGTGCACCAGCGAGTCGCTGACGATCATCTCCGAGCGGAACGTCTCCGGGACCGTCTTGTTGCGGTGTGTGTTGTGCACGAGCACGATGCGCCCGAGGTCACCGGAGTCGAGCAGTCGCTTCATCCGGGCGTACTCGGGATCGAAGCGCCGCATGAAGCCGACCTGGATCAGCGGCCGACCGGCCTTGTTCCGCTCGGCCTCGACCACGCGAAGCGAGGACTCGCTGTCCGTCGTCAACGGCTTCTCGCACAGGGTGTATTTGCCGTGCTCGACGCAGGCGAGAACCTGCTCCTCGTGCACGAAGCCGGGCGAGGCGATGAGCACGGCGTCGACGCCCTTGTCCGCGATGAGTTCGAGCGGGTCAAGAACGGTGCGTACGCCGGCGAAGCGCGCGGCCAGGTCGGCGGCCCGGGCGGCGTCCGGGTCGGAGACCGCGACCAGCTCCGCTCCGGCGATGCGGTGGACGAGCCGGTCGGCGTGGTCGGCGCCCATCATGCCGACGCCGATGATTCCGACCCGCAGGGGCGATGCACTCATGCCCTCGGCTCTTCCTCTTCTTCGCGTTCTTCGCGCTCCACGGCCTTGAGTTCCTCGCGGCTGAGAGCGGGGGCTTCGACGTGACCGTGCTCGACCTCCCCGGGCTCGATGACCTTGCCCGGGTCGATCCCGCGCAGCTCGTGGCTGAGCTCCGCGAGCTCCTGGCCGCCCGCCATCTCCGTGGTGAGCTGTTCGAGGGTCAGGTCGTCGCGATGGGCGTCCAGCACGACCCGACCGAGCTTGAGGATGATGAAGTGGTTGCCGACGAGGTAGGCGTGGTGCGGATTGTGGGTGATGAAGATTACGCCCAGGCCGGCGTCGCGAGCCTTGACGATGTACCGCAGGGCGACACCGGACTGCTTGACACCGAGCGCCGCGGTCGGCTCGTCGAGGATGATCACCCTCGCCCCGAAGTAGATGGCCCTGGCGATCGCGATGCACTGGCGCTGGCCGCCGGAGAGGCCCGCGACCGGCCGGTCGAGATCGGGGACGACGATCTCCATCTTGCCCAGTTCGTCCTCACAGATGCGCTTCATCCGGGCGATGTCCAGGGTGCGCAACGGCCCCTTGCGGAGTTCGTTGCCGAGGAAGAAGTTCCGCCACACCGACATGAGCGGCGCGAGCGCGAGGTCCTGGTAGACGGTCGCGATCCCGCTCGCCTGGGCGGCCCGCGGCGAGCCGAACCGGCGCGCCACGCCGTCGAGCTTCATCGTGCCGTCGGTGTGGTCGTGCAGGCCGGACATGATCTTGATCAGCGTCGACTTGCCGGCGCCGTTGTCGCCGAGAACGCACGTGACCTCGCCTTGGCGGACGTTGAGGCTGACACCGCGCAGGGCGTGGACGTTGCCGTAGCTCTTGCCCACGTTCTCGAGTTCGAGGATGGGGGTGTTCGAGTGACCGGCGACGTCGTGCCGCTCGGTGGTCGCGGTGCTCATCGCAGATCCGCCCTCCTCTTGACGTACATGTTCACCAGCGTCGCCAGCAGCAGCATCACGCCGAGGAACGTCCTGAACCAGTCGGGGTTCCAGCCGGCGTAGTTGATGCCGAGCTGGGTCATGCCGAAGATCAGCGCGCCGAGCGACGCACCGACCACCGAGCCGTAGCCGCCGGTGAGCAGGCAGCCGCCGATGACGGCGGCGATGATGAAGATGAACTCCTTGCCGACGCCCTCGCCGGACTGCACGGTGTTGAACTGGAACAGCAGGTGCATGCCGGACAGCCAGGCGCAGAACCCCACGGCCATGAAGAGGCCGATCTTGGTCGCCCGGACGGGTACGCCGACGGCGCGCGCCGCGGCGGCGTCACCGCCCACCGCGAACACCCAGTTGCCCATCTGAGTACGCAGCAGGACGTAGGCGGCGATGACGGTCAGCACGACCCAGTACAGGACCGTGATCTTCAGGTTGACCGGCCCGAGGGTCACCTCGGACCCGAAGATCTTCTGTGCGCTGGCAAAGCCGTCCATGTCGCTGATGTCGGCGCTGGCGACGTTGCCGGTGAGCAGCCGCGTGACGCCGAGGTTGACGCCCTGCAGGATGAAAAAGGTGCCGAGCGTGACCAGGAAGCTCGGCAGTCCGGTCTTGAGCAGCAGCCACCCGTTGAACGCGCCGATCGCGACGGAGACGACCAGCGCCAGCAGGATGCCGACCCAGACGTTGAGCCCGAAGTTCCAGGCGAGCAGGGACGCGGAGAGCCCGGAGGTGGTCACCGCGACGCCGGCGGAGAGGTCGAACTCCCCGCCGATCATGAGCAGCGCCACGGGGACGGCCATGATGCCGATGGTCGAGGCCCCGTAGAGGATCGTTCCGACGTTGGCGACGTTGCGGAAGGGCTCCGCGACCGCCATGAACAGCAGGAAGATCACGATCGCGGCGATGAGTGACCCGACCTCAGGGCGGCTCAGCAGCCGTGCCGCCAGGGGGCGGGTGGCGACCCGGTCGTCCCGGGCCGCCAACCCCCTGCTCGGCTCCGTGGCCGTAGCAGTCATGTCAACTCACCTCGTGCCGTTGCTTGCGAACTTCTCGACAGCGGCGACGTTGGTGTTGTCGATGAACGCGGGACCGGTCAGGGTCGCCTGGCCACCGCCGATGGTGTTGCCGTTGGTCTTGTAGAGCCACAGGCTGTCGACCGCGAGGTAGCCCTGCAGGTAGGGCTGCTGGTCGACCGCCCACTCGACCTGGCCGCCCTTGATCGCGGCCACGAGGTCCTTGTTGGTGTCGAAGGTGACGACCTTTGCCGAGCTGTTGGCGTCCTTGACCGACTTGACGGCGGTCAGCGCGAACGGCGCGCCGAGGGTCAGCACGCGGTCGATGCTCTTGTCCTGCTGGAGCTTCGAGGTGATCGCCGCCTGGACGCTCGGCATGTCGGTGCCAGTGACGTAGATCTTCTCGGTGTTCGGGAACCCGTCCTTCGCCCCGTCACACCGGGCCTCGAGGCCAACGTGGCCCTGCTCCTGGATGACACAGAGCGCCTTCTTGGCGCCGTCCTTCGTGAGCCGCTGGCCGGCCGCCTGACCGGCGATCCTCTCGTCCTGGCCGAAGTAGCCCAGCACGCCCATGCTCTTCCACGCGTCGATGCCGCCGTTGAGGGCGACGACCGGGACCCCGGCCTGAGCGGCCTTCTGCACGTTGGCCTTCATGGCATCCGGCTTGGCCAGGGTCACCGCGATTCCGTCGACCTTCTTGTCGATCGCGGACTGCACGAGGTTGGCCTGGTTCGCGCCGTCCGGGTCGGACTGGTACTGCAGGTCGACGTTGTCCTTCTTCGCCGCGTCCTCGGCACCCTTGCGGACCAGGTCCCAGAAGGTATCGCCCGGGGCCGCGTGGGTGATGAAGGCGACGGTCATCCTCGGGGTGCTGGCGGTGCCGGCCTTGCCGGCGTCACCCTCGGTGGTCTGCTTGCCTCCGCTGGAGCTGCACGCCGCCAGGGCGAGAGCGGTCACGGCGCCGGCCGCGAGCAGGAATATGCGGGATCTACGGATCATGTCGTTTCTGCCTTTCTTCATCCGCCACGTCGTCGGGACGGATGTCGGGGGACGGGTCAGGCGGTGGTACCGCCTGTTGGGGGATCGTCGGTGGCTTGACAGAGTCATCAGCTGCTCCCGGGCGGGAGCCGGTCAGCGCAGCGGGCCGCAGGACTGCAGGTACGTCAGGGTCCGCGTCGCAATGGGCAGGGGTCTGTCGGCGGGGCACGGGTACATGTCCTGCTCGACGATGGCGAAGATGTCCGCGTCGAGGTTCGCCAGGGCGTCGAGGATGGGGGGCATGTCGGGGATGCCCGTCGGTGGCTCGCACATGGCGCCCATCCGCACGGCCTCGCCGAAGCCGATGCCCTGCTCGTGCGCGGCGGCGACGACAGCGGGGTCGACCTGCTTGAGGTGCACGTACCCGATCCGCTCGGGATGGTCGCCGATGAGCTTGAGATTGTCCCCGCCGCAGTAGGAGATATGCCCCGTGTCCAGGCACAGGCTCACCAGGTCGGGGTCCGTCTCGTGGAGGAACCGCTCCACGTTCTCGTGCGTGTCCACGTGGGTGTCCGCGTGGGGGTGGAACTGGATCTGCAGGCCAAACTCCTCGCGGATGCGCCGCGCGAGCCGGTTCATCTGCGCGGCGTACGCCACCCACTGCTCGTCGGTCAGTAGCGCGTCCTCGAGGACCGTCCCGGTCTGCGGGTCGCGCCAGAACTCCGGGATGACCACAAGGTGCCGGGCGCCCATGGCCGCGGTCAGCATGGCCGCCGCGGAGACGTCCTTCCACGTGGTGTCCCACGAGTCGGCCCGATGCAGGTGCTCGAAGATGGTGCCGGCCGTCACGGTCAGCCCCCGCTTGTCGAGCTCGTCACGCAGGCGGGACGGGTCGGTGGGCAGGTAGCCGTACGGCCCCAGCTCGATGCGGGTGTAGCCGGCCGCGGCGACCTCGTCCAGAAAACGCTCCCAGGGAGTCTGTCGGGGGTCGTCGGGGAACCACACGCCCCAGCTGTCGGGGGCGCTGGCGATCATGGCTGGCCCGCTCATAGGTTCGTCCTCTCGGTCGGCGCCAGCAGTGGGCGCTGCGTGGCCTTGTGCCCGGCGTACGTAGCGTGGGCGCGCTGGGTGGTGTCAAGGTCGCTGACCTGGCTGACCGGGACATCCCACCACGACCCGCTGTCGGGGGCGTAAACGGTGGGGTCGGTCTCCACATGGATGACGACAGGGCCGCCGTCCGCCGGGGCGGCCTTGGCATCCTTGATCGCCTGCTCGAGTTCCCCGCGACTGCGCACCTCCATGACCGTCGCGCCGAGGCTGCGGGCATTGGCGGCGAGGTCGATCGGCAGCTTCCCGCCGTCCAGCCGGCCCGTGGCGTCGTTGCGGAAGCGGTACCTGGTGCCGAACCGCTGTGAGCCGAGGGACTCCGACAGTGAGCCGATGGAGTGGAAACCGTGGTTCTGGACCAGGACGACGATCACCTTGACCCGTTCCTGCACCGCCGTGACCAGCTCCGTTGGCATCATCAGATAGGAGCCGTCGCCCACCATGACGAAGACGTCCCGGTCGGGGTCGGCCAGCCGCACCCCGATACCGCCAGGGATCTCGTAGCCCATGCAGGAGTAGCCGTACTCGACGTGGTAGGCCTTGCGGTCCCGGACCCGCCACAGCTTGTGCAGATCGCCGGGCATGGAGCCGGCGGCGCAGACGACGACGTCCCTCGGGTCGGACAGTTCGTTGACGCAGCCGAGCACCGTGCCCTGGGTGAGGACGCCGGCGGCGAGCGCGTCGGTGACCTCGGCGGGCGGGTGGTAGGCGGCCTCCACCCGCGCGTCCCAGTCGCGGAACAGCCTTACCTGCCGGTCCCGGTACGCCGGGTCCACGGCATACCCCTCGAGGGCCGCGGTGAGGGCGGTGACGGCCTCGCGGGCGTCCGCCACGACCGGCAGGCCCGCGTGCTTGCCGGCGTCGAACCGGGCGATGTTGATGTTGACAAAGCGGATGCCCGGATCCTGGAAGGCGGTGCGCGAAGCGGTGGTGAAGTCGCTGTAGCGGGTGCCAATGCCGATGACGACGTCGGCCTCCCGAGCCAGCGCATTGGCGGCCGTCGTGCCCGTCGAGCCGATCGCGCCCATTGCCTGCGGATGACCGTGCGGCAGCGCGCCCTTGCCGGCCTGAGTCTCCCCGGCCGGGATGCCGGTGGCCTCGCAGAACACGCGCAGCGCCTGCTCCGCGCCGGAGTAGTGCACCCCGCCACCGGCGACGATGAGCGGCCGCTGCGCCGAGCGGATCAGCGTGGCCGCGTCCGCGACGTCGACGGCCTCCGGAACCGGCCGGGCGATCCGCCAGATCCGCGGCGCGAACAGGTCGACCGGCCACTCGAACGCCTCCGCCTGCACGTCCTGCGGTAGCGCGATGGTCGCCGCCCCCGTCTCCACCGGGTCGGTGAGGACACGCATGGCGCCGAGCAGGGCCGAGGACAGCTGCTCCGGCCGGTTGACCCGGTCGAAGAAGCGCGACAGCGGGCGGAAGGCGTCGTTGACGGTGACGTCCGCGGCGTTGGGCGCCTCGAGCTCCTGCAGCACCGGCCCGGACACCCGGGTGGCGAACGTGCCGGAGGGCAGCAGCAGCACCGGCAGACGGTTCACGGTGGCCAGGGCGGCTCCCGTGAGCATGTTCGTCGAGCCGGGGCCGACTGACGCGGTGCACGCCCACGTCTGGAGGCGGTCCTTCTGGCGTGCGTAGGCCACCGCGGTGTGAACCATGGCCTGCTCGTTGCGGGCCAGCACGCAGGGCAGGCGCTCCTCCTTCTCGGTCAGCTCGTTCTGGAGCAGGGCCTGGCCCACGCCCGCGACGTTGCCGTGACCGAAGATGCCGAAGCACCCGGCGAACAGCTTCTGGCGCTGGCCGTCGCGCTCGCTCCACTGGCTGGCCAGGAAGCGCACGACGGCCTGTCCCACGGTCAGGCGTACGTTGTCGGCGCCGGCGGTCATCGGGGTCCTCCGATCGGCAGTCTCGGGTCGACATCCTGCCGGGCCCACGAGTCCCGCACCCAGGTGTGGGCGGGGTCGTCGCAGATGAGCCAGGCCCTGGTCGCGCCGGGGCCGGCCATGACGTTCAGGTAGTAGAGGTCGTAACCGGGCGGGGCCATCGCGGGGCCGTGCCAGCCGTGCGGTACCAGGACGACATCGCCCGAGCGGACCTCGGCGAAGACGTCCAGCGGCCGCTCTCGGGTGCCGTATACGCGCTGGTAGCCGAGGGGGTCGGCCCCGTCGGCCGGGGACTCCGCCCGGACCTCGAAGTAGTAGATCTCCTCCAGCTCGGTCTCCACCCCGTCGCGCTCCTCATCGTGCTTGTGGGGCGGATAGGAGCTCCAGTTGCCGGCCGGCGTGATGACCTCACACGCGATGATCGAGTCGGCGTCGAGGACCTGCGGGACGCCGAAGTTGCGCACCTCGCGCGAGGCCATGCCGGCGCCGCGCAGTTCGACGGGGACGTCGGCGGCAGCCACGTGACGGAACGGCAGCGGCAGCCTCTGCTTCGTCGCCTTCGCGCCGCAGAGGGCCACGTTGGCCGGGTCTTCGCCGGCGTTGCGCACCGTGAGGCTGGCGCCGCGCGGGACGTACGCCACGTCGGTCGCACCGGCGAAGACGCTGGTCCGTCCGGCGAGCCTGGCCTCGTGGCGCTCTCCCGCGTGGTCGACCGCCGTGACATCGAAGCTGCCCTGAAGGGGCACGACGATGACCTCGCTGTCGCCGAGGTCAAGGCTCACCTGAACGGCCGATGCCAGCGTCGCCACCCGTAGGCTGGTGTGCTTCCACCCGCAGAGGTCGTCGGTGATGGACACCTGGAAGTCGCCGTCGCCGGAGCTGCCGAAGGGATACACCCAGCGTCCGTTGTCGCTCATCGCCGGCCCCGGTGCACGAGTCCCGAAGCGATGTCGACGGCGGTGGCCACGTCACCGTCCGGCGGGAAGAGCAGCGTCCGCCCGACGACCAGGCCGCGCACGGCCGGCAGGACGAGCGCCTTGCCCCACGCGGCGTACGTGTCGTCCGGGTTGCGTGTCGGGTCACCGCCGAGCAGAAGCGTCGGCAGCGTGGTGGCGTCCATGACGCGCTCCAGGTCGTCGACCACGGGCAGTTTCAGCCAGGTGTGCTGGCTGGTGGCCCCCAGACCCGCAGCGATGTGGATCGACGTGATGGCCGAGTCGGGGTCGAGGAGGTTACGCACCCGGCCGGTCTCCCGAACCGAGAGGAACGGCTCCACCATCGCCATGACGCCGTGGGCCGCGAGCTCGGTGATCGCGCGGGCGCTCGCCTGCAACGTGGCTGCCGTACCCGGATCGCCGAGGCAGATCCGGGTCAGCATCTTGCCGCCCTCCAGCCCCCGGGCCGCGATCTCGTCGGCCGTGTACGCGGTGAACCGGTCGTCGAGCTCGAAAACCGCGCCCTGCAGACCGCCTCGGTTCATCGACCCGATGGCGACCTTGTCCTCCAACGCCCCCATGAGGAGCAGGTCGTCGAGGATGTCGGGCGTGCCGAGAACGCCGTCGACGCCAGGCCGGGACAGCGCGGTGACCAGGCGCTCCAGCAGCTCGCTGCGCGAGGCCATGGCCTGACGGGCGTCGCGCACACCCAGCGCGCCGCGGGCCGGGTGGTCCGCGGCCACGATGAGCAGCCTGCCGTCAACGCCGACGAGCTGCCGACGCCGGCGGGCGGCCCAGCTGTCGGCGATCCGCTGCGGCTCGCGCACTCGGATCTCGGTCAGATCGGCGATGGTGGTCGTCACGATCACCCCTCCTGTCCCCTGGCGGCTAGGACGGCCTCGACCTCGGCCGTGGTCGGCATGGCACTGGAGCACTCGAGCCGGGAAGCGACGATGGCCCCGGCCACGTTGGCGAACCGCAGGATGCGGCGCAGCCCCCACCCGTTGAGCAGGCCGTGGACCAGCGCACCGCCGAAGGCGTCACCCGCGCCGAGGCCGTTGACGACCGTCACGGGGAACGGCGGTACTTCGACGCGCTCGTCGGCGTCGCGGCCAGGACTCCCTTGGGGCCCTGCTTGACGATGGCGAGCTCCACCCCGCGCTCGAGCAGGGCGTCCGCCGCGCGCTGAGGTTCGGTCTCGCCGACCGCGACCTCGCATTCCTCGCGGTTTCCGACCGCGACGGTGACGTGCTCCAGTGCCTTGGCGACCTGGCCGCCGGCCTCGGCCGGGTGCGGCCAGAACATCGGCCGGTAGTCGAGGTCGAGGACGGTGTGCGACCGGCGGCCGCGGGCCTGCCACGCGGCGAGGTGCGCTGAGCGCGACGGCTCCTGGGACAGCCCGGTGACGGTGGCCCAGAAGACCCGGGCCGCGCGGATCGCGTCTAGCGGGAGTTCCTCCGCCTCGATCATCAGGTCCGGGGCGATCGGATAGCGGTAGAAGTACAGCGGGAAGTCGTCCGGGGGGAAGATCTCGCAGAAGGTGACCGGCGTCGGGAGGCCGTCGACCTCGGCGACGAACCCGTCGTCGACGCCGAAGTCACGCAGCTCGCGGTGGATGTAGCGACCGAACGGATCGCGGCCGGTACGCGTGATGAGCGCCGCCCGCCGTCCGTGCCGCGCCGCGGCCACGGCTACGTTGGTGGCGCTCCCGCCCAGAAACTTCTCGAAGCGCTTGACGTCCTCGAGGCCCACACCGTGGTCGAGCGGGTAGATGTCCACCCCGCACCGACCCATCGTCACCAGGTCGTACCCCGCCGTGTCGCCTGCGGCCGCCACCATCGTCAGGCCTCCGCCGCGCTCGGTCCCGCCACGGGTCCCGCCACGGCCGGTTCGCCAGCCACGGCGAGCAGGTGCTCGATGCTCGCCCGTACGTCGGCCACCGGGTCCGGTCCCGCGGACCCGGTGCCGGCGCGCCGGCCAGGATGCAGTCCTGCTCGAGGACGTACCATCCCGCGTACCCGCTGTCCTCAAGGGCCGTCACGATCGCCTTGACATCGACGTCACCCTGACCGAGCGGGACGTACATGCCACCGGCCACGGCTTCGGTGTAGCTCACCTCGCCGGACTGCACGCGCCGGGCCCAGCCGATCCGGACGTCCTTGAGATGGGCGTGCGCGATCCGCCTCGGGTTCTGCTGCGCCACCGCGACCGGGTCGCCGCCGCCGATGTGCAGGTGCCCGGTGTCGAGGCACAGGCCGATGCGGCTCCCGGCGAGCACCCGGGCGGTCTCCTCGCCGCTCTCGACCATCGTGCCGACATGCGGGTGCAGGGTGGAGACGAGTCCGCGGGCGGATGCGGCCTCGGTGATGCGGTCAAGGTTGCCCAGGAGGGTCGACCAGCCGGACTCGTCGAGGACCGGGCGCTCGTCGTAGCCCTCCTGACCCGTTGCAGCGGCGATGACCACCGTAGATGCGCCGGCTGCGACCAGACCGGCCATCGCGCGTTCGACCTCCGGTAGCGGGTCGTGGCCCGGGTCGTGCAGGACGACGGGGACGAACTGCCCCACCGCCTTCAGGCCGTACCCGCCCAGGGTCGCGGCTTTGGCCGCGGGCTCGTCAGGCAGGAAGCCCTCCGGTCCGAACTCGGTGGCGGCCAGACCGAGTTCGCGCATCTGGCGCAGCACGACGGCAGGTTCCAGCTGGTAGCTCCAGCCAGGAACCTCGCAGACGCCCCACGAGATAGGCGCCCCGGCGATGCGGTCGGACACCGGGCTGCGGCCGGCTGCTGGCGGCGTGGGTTCCGCGCTGACAGCGGTCATGGCCTCAGATTTCCCTTGATCTCGGAGAGCGCGACGGGCCGGCGCTCCGCCCGGGACAGCTCGCAGGCCTCAGCGACACGGAAGGCCTCGAGTGCGTCACGGACCGTGCAGGGCGAGGGCCGCTCGCCGCGGGCGACGTCCGCGAAGGCGGTGAGCTCGGCCTGGTACGCCGGAAGAAAGCGCTCCATGAAGGACCACTTCCGGGGGCCCCGGGGAAAGTCGACCCCCTCCTCGGCGGACCCCATCGCCAGCGAGTGGTCCAGCCCGACCGCGAGCGTGCCCTTCTCGCCGAACACCTCCATGCGCACGTCGTGGCCGCCGCCGTTGTAGCGGGTCGCAGAGACGAGGACAATCGTCCCGTCGTCCAGAGTCAGCAGGGCGGCGCCGGTGTCCACGTCCCCGGCCTCGGAGAAGAAGTCGGCCCCCTTGTTCGCACCCGTCGCATAGACGGAGGCCACCTCCTGCCCGGTGACGAACCGGAGAATGTCAAAGTCGTGCACGTTGCAGTCGCGGAAGATCCCGCCGGAGGTCGGGATGTATGACGGGTGCGGCGGCGACTGGTCGTGGGTGTTGGCCCGGATGGTGTGAATGAAACCCAGCTCGCCGGACTCCACCGCGCGCCGCGCACGCTGGTAGCCGACGTCGAAGCGTCGCTGGAAGCCGATGTGCACCGGCACTCCGCTGGCCGCGACGAGGTCGGTCAGCGCGATGGTCTCGTCGAGGGTGGCCGCGACGGGCTTCTCGCAGAAGGTCGGCACCCCGGCGGCGATCCCCTGCCACAGCAGCGGGGCGTGCCCGGGGGTGGCCGTCGCGATCACGAAACCGTCGACGCCCGAGGCGAGCAGCGCCTCGGAATCCGCGACCACCTCCACACCGAGCTCCTCGGCGAGGGCCCGGGCAGCCTCCACGTTGCTGTCGGTCACCACGAGCTCGTCGACAAAGTCGAGGCCTACCAGGGTCCGGGCATGGAAGACCCCGATCCTCCCCACACCCGCGAGCCCGATGCGCATATGAATCATCCAATCCACGACTTCGGTGGCTGCCGTTGCGGGCAGCTGGTTCCCGCCGCTGGCCGTGGGATGTAGCGTGCCCGTAACGTCAATGTCTCGTCAAGACTTTGTCCTGACATCTTCACGTAACGTCAAACTCGGCTTTCGGAGTAGAGTGCCGGCCATGGCCATCCGATTGGGCGTGACGATCGACCGGTCCTCTCCGGTGCCCCTGTACCACCAGCTCGCGGAGCAGCTCTGCGCCGCGATCCGCAGTGGTCAGCTGCAGCCCGGCGATCCATTCGAGAACGAGATCGCGCTTGCCGAGCGACTCAACCTGTCACGGCCGACGGTGCGTCGGGCCATCCAGGAACTGGTCAGCCAGGGCCTGCTGCTGCGCCGGCGCGGACTCGGCACCACGGTCGCCAACCGCAAGGTGCACCGGCGCGCCGAACTCACCAGCCTCTACGACGACCTCAAGCGCGACGCGGGCCGACCCACGACCACCGTTCTCCAGCATGAACTGGTGCGGGACAAGCGCGTGGCGGCGGCGCTCGATCTGCCGCCGACGCCGAACTGCTCTCGATCGTCCGCCTGCGGTTCTCCGACAACCGCCCGCTGGCCATCCTGCGCAACTGGCTACCACCGTCGTGCGCCGACATCACCCGGGAGCAGCTCGAGGCGCAGGGCCTGTACGCCCTGCTACGCGATCGTGGCGTGCGGCCGGTCGTCGCGCACCAGACGATCGGGGCACGCACGCCGATCGCGGCCGAACGGCGGCACCTTGGGCTGAAGCCGTCCGAGCCCGTGCTCACCATGACGCGCAGCGCGTTCGACTCGGCAGGCAACCCGGTGGAGTACGGCGACCACTGCTACCGAGCTCAGGACTACAGCATCGAGGTCATGATCGACGAGCGGTGACGCGGGACGACGCCCATGGCCGGGTCGACCGGCCGCCCCTAGGCAGCGATGATCTACAAGCACTGAGCCTCCCCCGGTTTTCCGGACAGGATGCTTCCAGCCTTACAGGGAGCAGCGCAGCCCGACCGCTTCTGCCTTCTCTCGGGATCACCCCCGGTCACTCGCCCATATCACCGCAGGTCAGGCAGCTCGTCGCCTTCCCGGCCAGGTGAGCACTTAGGACGTCGACCTGCCCGCGGTCGGCGTCTCCGCAGACCCGCCACTATTTGGCGAAGATCTGCGACTCGTCCCGGAACGCCTTGAACTCCATGGCATTGCCGGCTGGATCGCGGAGGAACATCGTCCACTGCTCCCCCGGCTCGCGGGCGAACCGCAGGTACGGCTCGATGACGAACTCGGTGCCGGCGGCGCGAATCCGGTCCGCCAGGGTGTGGAAGTCGTCGATCGACAGGATGAGTCCGAAGTGCGGCACCGGTACGTCGTGCCCGTCGACGGGGTTGCGGCCCGCGTCAGCCTCCCGCGCCGCCGGTACGACGTGGGTCACCACCTGGTGGCCGTAGAAGTTCCAGTCGACCCAGGCGTCGGCCGAGCGCCCCTCGGCGAGCCCGAGTACGCCGCCGTAGAAGGCGCGGGCCCGCGCCAGATCATCAACCGGAATCGCGAGGTGGAACCCGGGACGGGTCGTCATCATCTGCTCCTTCTCGTAACCGGCGCGCCCGTTCGGACGCTCCCCTTGCTTGGAGGGTGTAGCAGCGGCCCTCCCCCAACCACAGTGAGGCGTGGCCCTTCCTTATACACAGGGTGGAACCGGAATGCACAAGGCTGAACCGCACCGGTGTGCCCGGGCCTAGGCGCCAGCGGCAGGTCATCCGGGTGCACCACCCCGATCACCGAATAGCCGCCCATGGCGGGATGGTCGGCGAGGAAGATCACCGGCGTGCCGGCGGCCGGGACCTGTACGGCACCGAGGACGACGCCCTCGCTACGCCGTTCCGCCGAAATCCGGCGGAGCAGGGCGGAGCCGTCCAGCCGAATCCCGACCCGGCTGCGCAACGTGGTGACCACGCAGCGACCGGTGGCGAGGATCCCGGGGCGCGTCGCGGTGAACCAGTCGGTGCGGGGGCCAAGCAGCACCCGCACCGTCACCTCCTGAGGTGCCGCAGACGTGCGCTCTACCCATGCGTCCCGTTGCCCGGAAGGGCACCCCGATGTGGTGTGATCTGGGCTTGACCCGTTTCGACGGACAGGGTCGGTGGGTTGATCTCACGCTACCTTGCTGGCTGGTAGCGGGTTAATCGCGCCGGCTTCATACTCGGCGGGGCTGAGGTAGCCGAGGCTGGAGTGCCGGCGGCGGGTGTTGTACCAGCTGTCAAGCCCCGGGTTTGATGGAGAGTTGGTTAGCTGGTTTTCAGGGGTGCGGTGACCGGCTGGGTCATCGCGTGTAGTGCCTCGTGTTCGGCGGGTGGGATGTGCCCGAGCTCGCCGTGCAAGCGGCGGTTGTTGTACCAGTCGATGTATTCGACGGTGGCCATCTCCAGGTCGTCGAGTCCGCGCCACGGGCCCTTGTTGCGCACGAGTTCGGCCTTGTACAGGGAGTTGAACGCCTCGGCCATCGCGTTGTCGTACGAGTCGCCCTTGGACCCGACGGAGGCGACGCCGCCAGCCTCGGCCAGCCGCTGGCTGTAGCGAATCGCTCGATACTGGGCGGATTCAACCGGTCGTCGCAACACCTTGTCGGAGAGAGGTGGAGCGATGGGCAGTGGGCCGAGGCAGAAGCAGGTTCGGGAGTATCGGGGTCAAATCCCCTCGCCGGGACGGCCGACGGTGGCGTGGCGTGAGGACCGGGTCAAGTTCTGGGCTGCGATCCGATCGGGTGTGATGACCGAGGACGCGGCCGCGGCGGCTGGCGTGTCCTCGCCGGTGGGGTTCCGCTGGTTCCGGCACGCTGGCGGCGTGAATCCTGCGTTGCCGCCGACGGTGTCGGGCCGCTATTTGTCGTTCAGCGAACGAGAGGACATCGCGCTGTCGCGGGCGCAGGGCCTGGGCGTTCGGGAGATCGCACGCCGGCTCGGCCGAGACCCGTCGACGATCTCGCGGGAGTTGCGGCGCAACGCCTCGACCAGGACGTACCGGTTGGACTACAAGGCTTCGACCGCGCAGTGGCATGCGGAACGTCGAGCCCGGCGGCCGAAGACAGCGAAGCTGCTGGCCAATGAGCGGCTCCGGCAGTACGTCCAGCAGCGGCTTGCGGGTGCGATCCAGACAGCGGATGGCCGGCCGGTCACCGGCCCGCAGGGCCCGCAGTGGAAGGGCCGGAACAAACCCCACCGGGCCGATCGGGCATGGACGACCGGGTGGAGCCCGGAGCAGATCTCCCGCAGGCTCAGGGCCGAGTTCCCGGAGGATGAGTCCATGCGCATCAGCCATGAGGCGATCTACCAGGCGCTCTATGTCCAGAGCCGTGGCGCCCTCAAGCGCGAGCTCGTCGCCTGCTTGCGGACCGGTCGGGCGCTTCGCGTTCCCCGAGCCCACGCGAAGCAACGCGCATGGGCGCACGTCACGAGTGACACGCTGATCAGTGAACGGCCCGCTGAAGTCACCGACCGTGCCGTCCCCGGGCACTGGGAAGGGGATCTGATCATCGGGTTGCAGCGCTCCGCGATCGGGACACTGGTCGAGCGGACCACGAGGTTCACGATGCTGGTCCACCTGCCTCGTGAGGCCGGCTGGGGTGTGATCCCGCGGACGAAGAACGGTCCTGCTCTCGCCGGCTATGGGGCGATCACGATGAGCAAAGCCCTCGCCGAGACGATCACTCAACTGCCCGAGCAGCTGCGCCGGTCGCTGACGTGGGACCGCGGCAAGGAGTTGTCTGCGCACGCACGCTTCACGGTCGAGACCGGCGTCCCGGTGTTCTTCGCCGACCCGCACAGCCCCTGGCAACGCGGCACCAACGAGAACACCAACGGGCTGCTGCGGCAGTACTTTCCGAAAGGCACCGACCTGTCTCGATGGAGCGCCGACGAGATCAACGCCGTCGCCCATGCGCTCAACAGCCGGCCCCCGAAAACTCTCGGCTGGAAGACCCCAGCCGAAGTCCTTGACGAACACCTACGATCGCTCCAGCAACCCGGTGTTGCGACCACCGGTTGAATCCGCCCTGGACTCCCCGGTCGGAATGATGAACGAGTCCGCCCAGGTCAGCGCCTTGATTCTCGCGGCGCCAGATCGCCATCTTCAACGCGTCGAGAGCCAGGTCGGTGTAGAGCGACGTGGACACCTGCCAGCCGACGATCATGCGGGAGTGCACGTCGAGGACGAACGCGGCGTACACCCAGCCCACGCTGGTGCGCACGTAGGTCAGGTCGGCGACCCACAGCTGGTTCGGGCCGGCTGCGGTGAAGTCCCGTTTGACCAGGTCAGCAGGGCGGCTGGTCTCGGCCGCCGGCCGGGTCGTGCGCGGTGACTTGTCGCGCAGCAGCCCACGCAGCCCGGACTCACGCATCAGCCGCTCGACGGTGCACCGGGCCACCCGAACACCACGGCGGTGCAGCTCGTGCCAGATCTTGCGGGCCCCGTAGACGCCGTAGTTCTCCGCGTGGATCCGCTCGATCACCGCGGTCAGCTCCTCATCGCGTCGCGAGCGGGCGCTGGCGGGACGGGTCTTGGCGGCGTAGTAGGTCGACGGTGCGATCTGTGCCGGCGTGTCTTCGAGCGCCTGCAGGACCGGCTGGACACCGTGTCGCTCCCGCTGGGAGTCGACGAACTCGACCTTCATCGCGACGGACGGTCCAACTCCGCCGCGAAGAAAGACGCCGCGGACTTCAGGATCTGGTTCGCCCGCCGCAGCTCACGCACCTCCCGTTCCAACGCGGCGAGGCGTTCCGCGTCGCTGCTGGTGGTGCCCGGCCGGTCACCGCCGTCGGTCTCGGCCTTCTTCACCCACGTGCGCAACGCCTCCGGATGAACCCCGAGCTGACCAGCGATCCGCCGGATCGCCCCGACCGCGGACGCCGGATCCCGACGGGCCTCGACGGCCAACCGCGTCGCACGCTCACGCAGCTCATCGTTGTACTTCTTTGGTGCGGGCATCGCTGGTGTTCCTCCCGGGTTTCGATGTCTCCATCAAACCCGGTGCGGAACAACCAGCCCTCCCACGTGTTGATGTAGGTGATGTCACCGCACCAGCGGGTGTCGATCGCGGCCGGGTCGGTGCCGAAGTCACGGTTGACCAGGTCAGGACGCGCCTCGGCGGCCGGATCCGCAACGGTGGTGGTGCGCCATCGGCGCGGGCACTTGCCGCGGATCCCGACGGCACGCATCAGCCGGGCCACGCGTTTACGGCCGTGCCGGTGCCCTCGCGCGGCGAGTTCGGCATGCACTCGTGGCGCGCCGTAAGTGCCCTTCGACACCTGATGCACCGCGGTGATCTGCTCGGTCAGCGCCTGGTCGACGCGCTCGCGCTGCGACTGCTCGCCACGGGTGTGCTGATAGTAGGCGGACCGGGAGACCTTCAACAGCTCGCACGCACGCTTGACGTTGCGCCGGCCGACCTGCTCCGCCTCGATGAACGGGTACACGTTCACCGGGTCTCCTTCGCGAAGAAAGCCGTTGCCCGCTTGAGGATCTCGACATCCTCGCGCAGCCGGCGGTTCTCCCGCCGCAGCTGCGCCAACTCCTCCCGCTCGTCGCTGGTCAACCCGTCACTGCGCGTCCCGGCGTCGAGCTCAGCCTGCTTCACCCACTCCCGCACGGCGGTCTCGGTCAGGTCGAAATCCTTCGACACCTGCCCGACCGTGCGGTCCCCACGCCGGCACAACTCCACGATCTCCGCCTTGAACTCCGGCGTGGCAGACCGGCGAGGCCGAGGCCGCTTCTTCCCCATGCTCTCCATGATGCTGGACATCCTCCCGGAGCCCACCAGGCTCCTGATCTCAGATGTCCGTCAAAGCGGGTCAGGCCCAGTTCCGTAGGCGCGAATGACAAACAGCCCAGCAAGCAGGACCCCAGCGGCCACCCGCTGGGGTCCCCTTATGCGCTGGTCGAGCACTCCGAATGCCCACAGCCTTGCTCGCCGCACCTCAGCCGGCTTCACCAACCAGGGTCAACTCTCTCAGCGGGTGTTAGTTGATGCCCTTGCTGAGCGCCGGCCAGAGGCGCGACCCCAACACCGGCTTGGCCGTGTCCGCAGCGAGGCGCTCGCCGGATACCGCGCCACGGTCCCGTGGCCCGCCCGACCGCCCGATGGCTGTCGAGGTGATAGCGCAGATGGGCCATCGGGCAGCGGGAATCGCCTGGGGCGGGCGAAACGATCAGTCGTTGCCGTAGTCGAAGTCGTCTCGGAGGAACTTCTCGCCGCCTCGGAAAGGGACGCAACCTCCTCCCAGCCCTCGTAACGACTTTCGCTATAAGCAATCGGTCGAAGACGAGGAATCCCGGCCGCCTGGACCTGCGCGGGATTCCCTAGATGAAAGCCGATGTAAAGACAGTCAGATCGACAGTCTGCCCAGGCTCGTGGCTCGGCTCGCTGGCCACGATTGCCCCTCCGATTCGGCGAGGAGCAATTCCCATTCCTTCTCCAGGGCTTCATTTATTCGATGGTCGCGGGCAACGGCTTCTTTGAACCAGGCGATGGTGGCGGGCCCCATGGCCAGAATCTGGTTGTAGTTGAGGGCGGCCGGGTTCATGCCAAACACCAGCCCGGTCTTGAGAAGCGTGCCTGAGGTGGCGATGGAGTGCCCGAGCAGCAGCATGGAGGTGAGTTTGGCATGCTCCAGCTTCCGTTGCGCTGCCGTACCACCGGTGGCATAGCTCTTGAGAAGCCAGTACCCGCGGATGATCGCGGACACGACGCCAGGAGGGATGCCCATCGTGAAGAAATGGCGCAGGTCGTAGCCGTTCATATACATGTAGCGGGCGACCTCGGTCCAGGGCACCTTGACACCGGAGGGGTCCAATGCGAACGGGGAACCAACCTGTCCGAGCTGAAGCAGGCTGAAGAACGGGGGCTGCAGGCCGGCAGGAGTGTAGACGTCCGAGAGCAGATGGCGCACCTGGGTGATGAGCGCGGTGATCAGGTCGACCGGGTCGTAGTCGGTGGCGACCTGGACCAGTTGCCCTGCCTTGTCGATGTAGGTGCCGGTGCCGTGCATGAGATCTGCCACGCCGAAGAGGAAACCCAGGGCCGGATCGTGGCCGAGGCTCTGGAGCCGATGGGTATCCGGCGACATGCCGCTGACCAGGCCCCCGGTGGCCCACGTGGTGGAGGCGTCAAAGGGCACTTTGGCCAGCTTCTCGAACCTCTTGAAGAATCGGGCATGGATGTCTTGAGCCCGATCCTTGTCCTGGAGCCACTTGGTGAGGGGCGATCCCGTCTGCTTTTTGCCTAGGAAGGTGGAATCCTGGGGGATGCGGACGAGGATGACGTCAAGGAGGGTCGCGAGGACTCCGGCAACCAGGACGACCGTCCAGTCGGTCTCGTCCCAGCTGACGTCGCCATGTTCCTCGGCGTAGCTGCGCAGGCTGCGAGCTATCTGGCCGGCGGGAAGAACCTGCTGAAGCGGGTCCCGGGTCAGATCGATACCCAACAGATCCAACCGGGCTTCGGCAAGCCTGACGAGTTGATCGAAGTCGCCATCAGTCGGGACGATGGGCACGGCGTAACGGCGGTAGCTCGATGTCTCGACACTCACGGTGGCCACTGCGCTCGACTGGGACTCTTGAGCTGGTACGAGGACGCCCATTGCTTGGAGACGGGCGCGCACCGCGTCGAACTCGGACTCGACCGAGTCCAAGGTGTCGGTGACGCGAAGTTCGCGTTCGAGGACATCCTTGAGGTCGAATTCCACCTGGTCGAACAGGCCCCGCAGTTCGGTCAGCGTGACGGCCTGGTAAGCCAGGACCGCGGCAGCAGCCGAAAGCTGGTCACCCGACACTGAGCGGCTCCCGCCGTTCGAAGGCCTCCTGACTGTTCTGCAGATTCACCAGGGCCAGCTGAAAGGCGGCCAACTCATCCCTGAGCGTGGCGAGTCGCTCCTCGTTCCTCGTGGTCTGGGTGAGGTAGGCCTCCATCCGGTGACCGAGCCCCGCGATGTCGTCGGTGAGCTCGGCCATCGCCTGCTGGTGATTCTTGATGACTTGCTGAATCAGATGCTCCCGCCGATTCTCTCGTTCACGCTCGTTGGTGGCCAGCACCCAACGCGCCCCCTGATGGACCGCGACCCCGAGAATCACCACGGTGCCGATCCCGGTGGCCATCGCGCTCAAGCCCAGCAAGCCGCCGAACCCCAAGGCCGCCAAACCCGAGGTGATTCCCGCCCCGCTGAGACCGGAGACGCTGCCAGCAAGACTGATCGCGGCGATCGGGGCACCGAACGCAGCCGCCTTGGCAGCAATGTCCTTGGTGGTGGTCTCCAACTGGCTGGTCGTGATCTTGCCGGAAGCGAAGTCCTCTTCCGTAATCACGAACCGTTCGGTCGCCTCCACGACCTTGTCAGCTGACTCGGCGAACACGAGTCCTGCGACCAGCACGATTCGCTCACGCTCGGCGTCCGCAGCATGCCTGTCAGCACGCGAAATCCGCACCAGATCGCGCACCAGCACCGTGAACACCGGCTCGCGCTGATCCTCCTCGAGGAGGTCGTGCAATTCCCTGGACAGCTCCACCGTGGCGTCGGGCACCCCTGCGTCGCTCGCTGCATCCCGTTGCGCCCCAGTGATTTCCCTGCGCAACTCCGCGCGCGCCTCGCCGTCGAGACCAATCGTCGATGCGAACAAGTACAGATTCGCGATCTCCCGAGGATCGAGGAGGCCGTCGACCAGCGCCAAGCTCACCAACACCCGGCAATAGAGCAACTTCCCGTCAACGCTGAGCGCGGACAAGTCGCCGAAATTAGCGGGATTGCGGGACGACCACGCCGACAGGCCGTCCTTCACATCTTCGACCTTCGCCTGCACCTGCTCGGCGGACTGCTTCACAATCTCCTGGGCATCGCCAGCAGCATCAGCGACACGCTGCCACGCGGCGCTCGTGCTGTCGGCAACCATCCGTCCAGCGGCGTCAGCAACGCCCTTCAGCCGTCCAAGCCCAACTGCACGAAGGTCCATCGCATCCCTTTCACGTCTTTGGCGCGAGGCTATCTGTAGCCACCGACAAGGCGACATCCTCCCGGCGACCCGTAGTCGTAGCCGTCCGGTTGCCAGCGTCGCTGGGTGCGGGTCGGTGAGGCTCTGGGCGGATGGGGTGTCACCCCTTGAGCCTGGATCGTCGGACCGCTGCGTCGTAGCAGGTGCCATCGCGCCACGGTTACAAGGTCGATCTGACCACCGAGAAGCGCCCTCGGCATCCACAGATGCTGATCCGAGATTGGGGTTTTTCTGGGCAGAGGTTGAGGCCGACGGCTGTCGCGAGGTCTCCCACGCCGATAGGCAGATCAGGACCAGGCCGCAGGACGCCCGTTGACTAGCGGGGCCACACGATCTCGCCGCGCCGCTCTACTGGGTCTATGAGCACTACCCCCTTCGCCGCGAGCCTGCGGGCGCTCTCCGTACGCCCGGCACTCAGCCTCGATCCACCGATGAATGTCGGGTCGGCGGGACCCCGGAGATAGAAAGTGCCCTCTGAGCTGGAAGGATAGGAGTTCTCACGCTTCTATCGCTCGAGAGGGCACCTCGCAGGTGAGATTACGCCATGACGCGCCGGTGGTGCGCGCCTCGTTCGATGATCCGAATCTAGTGTCGTGTGCCGGCCTCGTTCCGGTGATGCGTCTGGCTCAGCAGGCCCGGCTGCACGACGCGGTCACCGACCGGGTGCGGCTACCGACGGACAAGGGCGCCAACCCTGCCGGGAAGGTCGCCACGATCGTGGCCGGGATGCTCGCCGGCGCGGACAGCATCGACGACCTCGACATCGCCCGGCACGGTGGCATGCGCTCGCTGTTCACCGGTGTGTACGCGCCGTCGACGCTCGGGGCCTTCCTGCGCACGTTCACCCACGGACACGTACGGCAGCTGCAGGCCGCCGCCCGTGACACCCTGATCGGCCTGGCCAGCCGGGCACCGATCCTTGCCGGCGCCGACGTGCTGACCTTTGTGGACATCGACTCGATGCTGCGCCGTGTCTACGGCAAGCAGAAGCAGGGCATCGGGTTCGGCCACACCAAGGTCGGCGGCTACAACGTCTACCTACGCGGCTACAACCCCCTGGTCGCCACGCTGTCCACACCGCTGTCGGCGCCGGTGATCGCCGCGACCAGGCTACGTTCGGGTAACGCCGGCTCGGCCCGCGGCGCGGCGAGCATGATCGCCGAAGCGATCACCACCGCCCGATCGTGCGGCGCGTCCGGGGAGATCGTGGTCCGGGCCGACTCGGCGTTCTACGCCAAGGCCGTGATCACCACGTGCCGGCGCCGCAACGTCAGGTTCTCGGTCACCTGCCGCATCGACGCGAAGATCCGCGCCGCATGCGACAGCATCACCGACGACCAATGGGTCGACATCAAGTACCCGCAGGCCGTCTGGGACGAAGACACCGGGCGGTGGATCTCCGACGCGCAGATCGCCGAAACCACATACACCGCGTTCGCCGGCACCCGGCACCAGGTGACCGCCCGGCTGATCGTGCGCCGCATCCGCCGCGACGACCCGGCACAGATCCCCGGCCAAGACGAACTGCTGCCGACCTACCGGTATCACGCCGTGTTCACCGACAGCCCGTTCACGCTCGTGCAGGCCGAAGCCCAGCACCGCGCACACGCGATCATCGAACAGGTCAACGCCGACCTGATCGCCGGTCCGCTCGCCCACCTGCCCTCCGGCCGATTCAGCGCCAACGACGCCTGGCTGACCTGCGCCGCGATCGCCTACAACCTCACCCGCACCGCCGGGCACCTGGCCGCAGGCGCCCACGCCACCGCCCGGCCCGCCACGATCCGCACCCGGATCATCAACGTCGCGGCCCGCCTCGCGCACCGGGCCCGCACCATCCACCTGCACCTACCCGACCACTGGCCCTGGCAAGCAGCGTTCGACAACCTGTTCACCGCCGTCCAAACCGCACCCGGCTGACCACACCCACCAGCAGAACCGGGCGGCCCGACCACAGGCCACAATCCCCATTCATCGCACAAACACGACCGGAGCAAGCCGACCAACGATCGGCGGCTCCCACACACCCGCCGACTCACCCCTATATCGAAAATGATCAACCAGTGATCGCCGCCAACCGCGTCGGTGGATCAAGGCTAAGCCGGCTGAGCCGCCTCCATTTCCGCCGCCCGGGCAGGTCCTGCCGGTGCAGCCGCGGTTCCCGGGCGTGCTGCCGCCGGTGTGGAATCTGGCCCGCCGCAACCCGGCGTTCACCGGCCGCGACGGCATGCTCAACCGGCTGCACGACACGTTGTGCGCCATCCTGCGCGACACGGATCCGCGCAGCCATGCGCACCGCACCGCCGTCGCCGAACTCCTGGTCGCTGCCCGGCCCGAACCCCGAAATCACCGGCGCTGGGCCGAACTGCTACCGCACATCCTCGCGTGCGAACCGGCCACAACCGACGACGACGGTTTGCGCCGGATGACTCTCGACGCCATCCGCGCGCTATTTGGAGGCCGGTCCGAGGCCAATCTCGACCTGGTGCGCGAGCTACACGGCGCCTGGGTCAAACGACACGGACGCGACGACTTGGTCGCGATCGACGCGGCCACCCTACTCGCCGACATACATCGAGACCTTGAGCTACGCGTACTGGACGACGACAGCCTCGCCCGGCTACGCCGTTTTCGCGGCGCAGATCATCTCGATACTGTGCGATCTGCCGGCTACCTCGCGATCGACCTTTACAAACTGGGGTATTACGAGAAGGCACGGTTCCTCGACGAGGACAGTCTCCCCCGCTTCCAGCGCACTCTTGGCGACGACCACCCGAGCAGTCTGACCATCTTGACCAACCTGGCGAACGACTACTTCACACTCGGCCTGTACGAGCGAGCCCGGGCGCTGCACGAGGAAGCCCTCGCAAGCTGGCGCCGAATCCACGGCGACCGCCACGTCGAAACCCTCGACAACGCCTGGTTCCTCGCCGGTGATTTGCTGGAGCTAGGCCACCACGACGAGGCCGTGTCTCTCTATTGGGACACCTTCAGAGTCCTCTGTATCGTCGACGGGCTCGCCGGCTACCGTACCGGCGCCGCACAGAGCATGCTAGTAGGCATCCTTCGTCGACTCGGTCGGCACGATGAGGCTGAAAAACTGCGCTCACGATTTCTTGGGCCGGGCCTTATCTGATCCGTCGTCCTGACCCTGCCCCTGCCGAAAACTCCATCCGCCCTGTTGAGGACCGGTGTGTGGGTGTCGGAGACGTTGGCCCGGTTGCTGGGCGCTGAGCCCGGGCGTAGCTGGTGATCGATGCGGCATGATGGACTGCCGTGCTGCTGCGACTGGCGTACCTGGGCGTGACGAATGCGTTCGCGGTGCTGCGACTGCTGCCGATGAGCGACTGGGACAAGGACCAATGCCGCGTAGCCTAAGTTGATCATGGTGTTGGGTGGGTATCCGGGGGTCTGCGGCGTGGCGGGATGACGCCGATGGTCCTGACCGTTTTGATCACG
>NZ_JAEVHJ010000056.1:0-27801 GCF_016802855.1 Micromonospora sp. ATA51
TCGCGCCAGCCCTACGGCAAAACAGCCGGAACCCGTACCGATCCCTACAACTGCTTGGACTCACGTAAACGGGCAAATCTCTACCTTGCGAACGCCCTGAGGGCGGCGGCGATGCGGAATTCGGCTCGTTAGCGATAAGGGTCGATGTCTGTGTCTGTCTGGCTCATGAGCCAGAGGCGCGACTTGGGCGAGCTGACAGTCAACCTGGGCAGACTAGCGCCCGAGGTCCGAATCGATCCAGAGAAGAGAACACGGGGGCAATGCTGAGCTGGCTCCACACCGAGATGGCCGGCCTTCTGCCGATCAGACGATTTTCGCGATGCCGTGGTGAGCGCATGAAACGCCGAACGGCGGCCCGCTGAACCAGTCGGGCCGCCGTTCGCAGAGTGTGGATCAAAGCGGGCGGATGTTCTCCGCCTGCGGGCCCTTCTGGCCTTGGGTGATGTCGAACTCCACCTTCTGATTCTCGTCGAGGCTGCGGAAGCCGCTCGCCGAGATCGCGGAGAAGTGGGCGAAGACGTCGGCGCCGCCGTCGTCCGGCGTGATGAAGCCGAAGCCCTTGTCGGCGTTGAACCACTTCACGGTACCTGTAGTCATGTCTGCTCCTTCGCAGGCTGTTAGAGACCGCACTGTGCGGACCCTTACGCCGCCGCGTTGATCACCCGCGTCGAAACGACACGAAAAACGAAAAGCGCCTGGATGGGTTTCAGATGCCCCATCAGGCGCCGGAAGACGTCTACGGAAATCAAAACTGCAACTCGGCTACCGTAGCACATGATCCGTCGTCGATCCCATGGCGGTGAGTGGACCTGGTCACTCGTCTGCTTGCCACACCGCGTGGACGGCGCGTTGACCGGGTTCACGATGGGCTAGTTGCAAGATTGGGAAGTGGCAGCGACACCGAGAATCGGCAGGTCGCGCCTGATGTGGCGTGAATTCTAGACGAGTGATTCCTGGGGTTGCCTGCGGTTTTAGTGGTCGTAGGCGATGAGGCTTCGGGTGACGGGCTGGCCGGTTTTGTGGTTGTGCCAGATCGCGGCGGTCATGGCCAGCAGGCGTTGCGCGACGCGTACGGCGATGCCGGTGAACGTGCGGCCGCCGTGCAGTTCCAGGTCAAGCTGGCCCTTGAGGGTGTCGTTCACGGATTCGATCAACTGGCGGACCGACTTGAGTAGCGCCTGACCAGGCCGGGTCTTCTCGTTCTTACGGTTCGGACGCAGCAGGGTGACAGCCCGCTCGGCCAGGTCTTTCTCGAACCGTTTCGACGCGAAGCCCTTGTCGGTGATCAGCAGCAGGCCAGGCCCGTCGGCGAGCAGGTGCGGTTCACGGTCGAGCATCGCCTCGACAACTTCCCGCTCGCCGATCTTCGCATCGGCCAGGGCCCACAGGATCGGCATGCCGGTCGGGGTGCAGATCAGGTACAGGCGTAGTCCCCAGAAGAATCGGGAGTGGGAGGCGCAGTAGCCGTAGGCGGCCCAGCCGGCGGCGTCGGACCGTTTGACGGTGGGCCTCGACCGGCCGCACTCCACTGGGGTGGAGTCGAGGATCCAGTGGTTGTCGAACCAGAAGTCGGTGTCGCCTGCCAAGGCCCGGATGAAGTGCTTGATCAACGGGAGTGCGGCGTGCATGCGCTTGTTGTAGCCGGGCTGTTTGGGCTGGTAGGGGAACAGATGCCGGAGGTGTTTGCCCATGTGGCGCAGCCACCGACGTTCCGAGTGGTACCCGAGCAGGGCCTGCATGACGGCCATGGTGATCAGCTCCGGGTCGGACAGTTTCGGCGCGATCCCGCCCGCTGGTCCGGGTTTGACCAGTTCGGGTCGGGCCTTCAACTCGTCATCGATCTTCACGTACAGTGCGATGGCAAGGGTGTCCAGATCGGCGTCCACCGGGCCTCCAGGCTCGACGTTGGGTATGCAACGCCGATCATGGATGCCCTTGCCTGTTCCGCAGCCCCGCCCAGGAATCACTCGTCTAGTCGGGCGCCGTCAGGACGAGCGGCCACGATGTCCGTCCACACGGGCTCGATTACTCGGCGTGGGCACCTGCGGAAGCGCTGTCCGGCTCCGAGGCGGGACGGGGGCAGGTGGGCGGATCGGCCGGCTCGCCCAGTGGTCTCGGTGGAGAACCTTGGTGTGGTTCGCGTCGTGCCCGACGCTGGTGGCCGTGCGGGGCGGCTGGCATACCGCGCAATGGCGAGCGCTGAAGGGTCGAGAGACGTCGAATGCAATACCGCCGTACGGTGGCTGGCCTGCGTAAGAGCTATCCGGCCCCGAGGTAGTCAGCCTGACGACATGATGTTGAATCGCACCCCGAATCCCGGACGTCCGCCGTGTTGCCCAGGCCGTGTGCCCACGGATGCACTCACATCGGCACGACCGGGCGCCGGCTCGATCCGGTTGTGGTGACACTGCGTAGCGCGCGGTCGGCGGCATGTGAGTTGAGCCGATCACGAGGTTTGCTAAAGCGCTGCGAGCCACTCGCGGCTTTGGGCGAAGTCGCGATCAGCAAGGTCGATGGACGGGTTCACCCGGTACAGCAAAGCATTTCCCCGATTGTGGGTTTGCGCCCATCGGCGGTCGACGTCGGTGATTCGTCGTCGAGCCAGACGAACGTTCGGCTAGCTGCCCACCGGGCGAGGTACGCCGTTTTCCAGTGATTCTTTTTCAACGTGGCGAGGCCGGCAGCGGCCGGCGCTGGTCGACGGCTCGGTGCCGTCGGGCTCGATGCCAGGTTGGAAAAGGTTCAATGAGATCGTGGACGGGTAGGACGCACGAGCGAGGCGCCCGAGGCGGGGCATCGGGTTCTGGTCGATTTGCTGTCTTACCTCGAGCCTCACCCTCATCGATCACTGGGCCGTACATACACGTCTGCCCTGCAAGATCAGGTTTGAAAAGGCTCAGTCATCGATATCCGCGATGGTCACCGCCCCATCGAGAACGGCCTTGACCTCCGCTTCCAGTTCGAGGTTCCCCTTCGCGCCGAGGTCGTTCATATACGCCTCCGCGGCCGACTTCAGGCCAGTGTCTCCAGCCGTCATAGCGTTCGCAATCACCACTGGCACCGCATTCCGTGTGAGGTCGTAGGACACCATGCCGCCCGCGCCACGCCCGTCTAGGAGAAGTTTGAGCACCACGAAAGCAGTCGCCGGGTCGACCGTAGAGGCTTGTGCCAGGTCCTTACCGATCATGTACCGCTCCGTCGCAATCGCCGGCTCCAGCTCCAATGCCTCCCTCAGCCGTGGCAACCACCATTGGACCGGAAACTTGTCGCCCTTAGCGATCCAGTAGAAGCCCATCAGCTCTTCATGGTCCTCCGGATGATCCTTGACGTGCTGGATGCGCTCGTCCCAGAGGTCTCCGAACCGATCGCGGATCTCATCGTCAACGTGGCTAGCATGGAAGAACGACCGAGCGATAGCGCCGAGTGCGTCGCCACGGATCTTGGCATCGGCCGTCGTGAAGAACGCGTGGACAACCGGATCGCTGGCCGTCTTATGGCCGTATATCAGTGCATCGACGGCCCATTCGCCAACTCGCTGGACAGGATTGGACTCACTAGGCCATCCACGGACGATCGCATCGCCGATGTCAATCGCAGCAATCATCGGACCGCTTAGTAGGTCGTACAAATCGCGGTGGTAGTAGTGCGTGGCAAGAGCCGTGGTCAAGACAATCTGCTGCTGAACGGATAGGCCATGTTCAGAGCCGGAGAACTCTTCGAGGTGGCCCTTCAGCCATTCCGGCGAGTCGGCCAGGAAGCGGCCCGTGCTCTCGCCGAGCACTGCACGGCCAGCACCGTGTCGGTCATCTCGCGCGAGCTCTCGTTCGATCGCCGCCATCGCGCCCGGCTTCCAGGGCGCTTGCTTGGACCGGGTGGCCAGGTAGATCAACGCCCGCAGTCGGTTAGGCCACTGCCAGTTGAGCGACATGGTGAGTGGGTCCCAGCTGTTCTCCCCCACCTCATACGCGTCGTACTCCGCCCAAGCTTCGTCGTCCTCGGCGTCATCGATCAGCAATTTCGCAAACTGAGCCACTGAGTGGTCTGGAATCGTCACGCCGTCGCGCTTCTTGACGAGTTCCTCCAGAAGCCCAACCGCAGCGCTCTTCGCCCAACGGAAGTCTTTGTCGTCATCCATCGTTCCGCCCTCGACAGGGAAGGGCGACTCGTCCTCGTGCGCTAGCACGTCGCGAATCAACTCGGCGACCTGTGACCAATCGAGTTCAATGTCCGCCTTGAGGGCTGCCTCCCATCCGTGAAGGATGGCGCGCAGGTAGGTCGGCCGGAGCTGCTCGATGAGATCCGTGACTCCGGCTATGGCGTGCGGGTTCGTGGTCAAGAGCCCGGCGAGCTCTCGTCCTTGACCTTCATGAGAGGGCTCAGGTCCCCAGCCGTCCCCCGTGTCCTGCCAGCTCGCAAGGTGAGCGACAAGCTCGGTAGGGCTCATTGCCGCCATCTCATCTTGGGTGCTGTACGGGTTTGGCCCAGTCCAGCTGGTGACCATGCCCGAGGGAGTGAGCGCTCCCTCGACCGTGCCGTTGCGCGCATCCAACTCGGCCAACTCGGTGCGCAGCTGGGGCGGCAGAGCATCAGCGCCAATCGCAGACAGCCAATGATGCTTGTAGCGGTCAGCGCGCTCCTGAATCTGAACCTCGGCCTCTTTCTCGGGCGTGTCCGGATCGACGAGGCGTTCACGCATCCACTTCAGATCTTCTGCGTGTGCGTAGTCGATGAACCTGTTGATGACGTTCAGAGCGCTCGAATCGACCGTCGCAACCGCCTGTGCAAGCTCGGCGTACTCGACCCGCAGGTGGTCGTCGTCGGACGCCTCGTCGCCGAGGAGCCGTTCGGCGACGCCAAGCAGGTATCGTGCGTCGGCGCCTGCGTCGGCACGTTGGCGGATCGCCTCGGCAACAGCGAACATCGCTATCTTGCGGAGCAGTTGCACGCCCGAGCGGAGGAGCACCTTTACAGTCGCCTCCGGGTCCTCCAGCACGGCCGGTATCGCCAGATCTCTGACCGCATCGACCAGGGCGTGCTCGGGACGTGGGTAGGAATTGTCGCCTGCCCTAATTGACGGGCGAATCATGCCGCTGAAGTCGTGCTCGTCCCCGGCGTGGCCGGAGAACTTCTCAAAGTTGGCGAGCCAGCCGGCAACTGCCTTGAGTGCGTCCGCACCGAGCGCTGGCACCAGGCGTGGCAACTCCTCCTGGTACCAGTAGTCGTCCAGTGCAAGAACTGCTTCCGCCTGAAGGGGTCGTCAGAGACAGAGGGTTTCGGTGCGAAAAGGTTGTTCGCCAACCAACGACCCGTCTTAATCTCACCGCCTTCAAGAAGCGTGATCGCAAACGACACAAGCTCCCTCGGATCCGTTCGCCACCCGAATCCTCCGGGCGTCGTCGTCCACGCTTGAAGGAGCGGCTTGAGGCGGGCTCCCTCCGCAGCGGGAATCTTCGATCCGATCTCAAAGGCCGCGCGCCGCACCCACGCATTGTTGCTGTTGGCGAGGGAGAGCAAAACATCGACCACGTCGGTCGACGCCTCTGACGCAACCCGAGTCAGGTATGAGATCTCAGGCCAGTAGACGTCGCGGATGTATCCGTCGTCGGTGTTCTCTGGCTCAGGCGGGTTGGTGAACGCACCAGCCTCGAACAACGGCCGGACCCACCGAGGATTTTTGAGACCTTCGTAGAACACCCTGCGCAGTTGGAACGTCGGTATCTTCAGGAGCACCGCTTGAACGTCGGCTTTGCTCGGCGTCTTGTAACTACTCATTGCCGACCTCCTCCAGGGAGTTGATCTCGGCTAGCAGGTCATCTATCGAATGGCGAAGCGCGAAGAAAGCGGTAATGACTGCGTCGAAGAGCTCATCGAAAACTGCCACGTGCGTACGCATAAGGTTTTCGCTCGGCAACTTCGACAACTCGGGTTCGTCATCCTGAAGGTGAGCCCATCTTACGAAGAAGTCGCGGGACTCCACCCAGCGCTTGACTACGAGGTGCTCACTGTTGCCGTCGTCCGTGAGTAAAGAGGCGACGTCGTCCCGACTGCGCCGCTTCTCTTGCACTGCCGTCTTGAGCAGCTTGTCGAAGACCTCTGCAACGGCGCGTGGAACGGGGATGGACTCGCCGTCGGCATCAAGAGCCAAGCCCGGAAACCTCGCCAGCAAGTCCGGTAGCTCCTGGACCTGCTTTCCGCTCGACGGTTTGATTCGGGGGCTCGCCGTGGTCCCCATCGCGCCCAGCACCCGGTTCATAACTTCACGCATCGAATGACAGATGTGCGAGATTCGCGTTCGCTCGTCGCCGACCTCGGCTGGCCTCGAGAGCAGGAGCAAGGCCGCCCGATACATTCTGGCGATGTCAGAGCGTCTCTCCGCTAGCGCGGTGTAGATTCGCTGCTGCCGCTCATCCATAAATGCGACATCGGGAACCACTGGAGCGTCACTCCCTTGCGAGATACGAGGTCTGAAGGTGGGCGTGACCATTCGAATATCGGCGCGCGAATGGGTCATTCGGCATCACCCGTACTCAGCCCGAAAAATCGCTCGAAGAACACACCGCGGCGAGTGAGCACACGTTGCTTCTGCTCGCTGTGGCCACCGGCTGCGGAAAAGCACGATACGGGCGGGAGGATCTCGGTTCCGGCGGTGGGACGGCGCCGTTGCGGAATGCGTGGTCGACGAAGGTCCTGGTCGCTTCGGGGTTGGGAGTTCTCATCGACGATGATGGCGTCGAGCTCGGCAGGGCGCTGGGCGTCGACGAAGGCGCGCCGCTCCTCGTCGATCTCGTCAGACGCGGAGACGCGGTCAACGAAGTCCAAGATTACGTCCTTCTTGTTGCGCAACGTCGGACTGGAGTCGGCTGCGGAGTTGGAGCGCGACGCGCAGGAACTTTGCACCGGCTTAGCGGGGAGCCCTTTCGCAGAGGAGCGCCCCGCCACGAGCCAACGGGCCAGCTACATCCCGCTCGTTGGGCGGCTCGGGGCAGATGAGTTTGATATTGGCCGCGTGGAGAGCTCTAACAACGCGGTCCGCCAGCGCACGACGTTCGGCTTCCTCGTCGTGTCCGTCCAAGCTCAGCGACAGCCAGAGCCTGTTGTCACTTCCCACGATCAACCTTGGAAACGACGATACTTCGTCCGTCGAGACTCCCTCTGCGGTCAGCACCTTCTTGGCGTCGGCACCCAGATCGACTGCGTTGCGGTGGGCGACTGCGCGGGCAGCCGCATACACGGCATCCGCGAGTCGAGCGACAGCGCCGGCAACCGCATTTACCGAGATGGTGTACGGGCCAAGAGAGATAGTCTCGATGGCGGGGTCGTATGCGAAACCCCAGAACTCGCTGGCGACCTCACGGGCTGGAGCGCCGCCGGCGACGCGCCGCTTCTGCGGGCCATGGCCAGCCCCGAGCGCCCACGCCTCGAAGTGCATCAGAGCGTTTCGCACCTCGGTCAACCCCGGCAGGGCTTGCTCGTACTCTTGCTTTGCCTGCCTGAGAGCGTTCAGAGCCTGATCGAGCCCGAGCTCCTGCAACCGGCCATCTACGAGCGGGACTGCGGCAAGAAGCTGCCGGAGAGCAAGGATGAGCTGGCGAGCGTCGATCTGACGCGAGCTGAACCACGAGATGCGGTGGTCGTCAGAATCGTGCATGCGCAACAGAGCAAGCGCTGCAGCACGCTCCCACCACTGGATCTCCGAGACCGCGATGGCCTCTGGATGGTCTGCGGGCGACCAGTCGACAACCGGATTCGTCACGGTCGGATTATCCTCGTATCCACCTTCAACATGCCACCCGATAAAGTGGCATGGAAAGCCAGCCAGGCTGGCGCACTCACATCGGCAAATGAGGATGGGTTCGCACCGGCGGCGGTGTTGGCCGGCATAGGGTAAGCCAAGTCCGCTGCGGTGACTCACCGTGTTGAAGGCAGTTCCGATCGTCTTCGCGGTGGGCCAGTTATAGCCGTCCTGGTGGCACCGGCGGTCGAACAGTCGCCCGGGCCCACTGAGGCCAACTCAGGCCGTCAGAGCCACACGCCGGTTCAAACTCCGATTCCCAGCGCGAACGGCCCTTCGGCCTGGAGTGACTCAGCCCAGAAGGCCCCCGCCACCCGGCTCGACGACGTGCCCCGGCCGCCGCCGCGACACGTGTCGACCGACCCGCAGCACGTTCGGGGTCTCGGAGTACAACGCCGCGTTGATCGCACCCATCGCTACCCCGGGAGCCCGCCGAACGCGGTCGAGGTCCTCCGCCACCCGGGCGATCAGCGCCAATCGGCAGCGCATGTCGAACAGCTCCCGCCGCGAGCATTTCAACGCCGTCTCCAAGCCCTTCACCCGTTCGCGCAGCCACTCCAGCTCGGTCGCCTGCTCCACCTTTGCCCCTCCTATCGAGTTGAGGTGGCGACCGCCCGCCGGCTCGGGTCCTCCACCGGACGGCCGCCATGGGATTACTCTGGGCCACTCGAAAGGACTGCGCAAGCAGGTAGGCCTAATTCGGCACTGCCGGATCGGCCTACGGTCGCGGTGTGGGTGAGGTCCCGGGGCCGCTGGTCGGCCCCCACGAGCTCCAAGAGCTGCTCGGCGTGAGCCGAACCCGCATGCGCCAGCTCGTGCGCTACCCGACCTTCCCGGAGCCGTTCCAACGCCTGCATGGGACCACGGTTTGGCTGCGCGCCGACGTTGAGGCGTGGATTGCCGCGCACCGCCCACCTCGGGTCACCGACGGCGACGACGCCGAATAGCTCGCCTGGACCGGCAGGGCAACCACTCGGAGGCTCTCCGTCGCTCGCCGGGCTCCACCGGCCGAAGGCGCGGGAGGCTGCGCACCTCGAACGCGGGACGGACGTTCGAGGGAGCCCGGCCTGGCTCTATGCCCACCCCTTCGGGACCTGCCGCGGGCCGGGCGGCGCCTGCATGTTCCGGTCCGGCCGTGCGGGTCAACGGTCGTCGCCGAACAGGTAGTGCAGGTACCGCTGCGGGTCGGCCAGGAACGAGCGGGTCAACACCACCGGCTGCGCCTCGTCGTAGCTGACCTCGCTGATGGTGCCGGTGACGTCGATCTGCAGGATCCGCGCGTGCGGTACGGCCAGCAGGATCGGTGAATGGGTGGCCACGACGAACTGCGAACCGGTCTCAGCGAGGTCGCGGATCCGGGTGAGCATCGCCAGGCAGCCGTGCACCGACAGCGCCGCCTCCGGCTCGTCGAGCAGGTACAGCCCACGCGACCCGAACCGGTGGGTAGCCAGGTCGAGGAACGACTCGCCGTGGGAACGCTCGTGCAGGCTGCGGCCGCCATAGCTATTGCCGACACCGAGGCGGTCGATCTCAGTGGCCACGTTGTAGAACGACTCGGCGCGCAGGAAGAACCCGGTGCGCGGCTTACCGATCCCGCGAACCAGTCGCAGGTACTCACCGAGGGGCGACTCTGTGGCGCGGGTGCTGAACCGGAAGTTGGCTGATCCGCCCTCGGGGTTGAACCCGGACGCCACCGCGATCGCCTCGATCAACGTCGACTTGCCGGTGCCGTTGTCGCCGACCAGAAACGTCACCGCCGGATCCAGTTCCAGCCGGCCCGCCGCCCGTAGCCCTTCGACGACGGGCAGCGTGAATGGATAGCCCGACAGGTCCGCGTCGGCCTCGGCCAGCTCCACCCACCGCAGGAAACCGCCGCCGCCTCGACGTCGGGCCGACGCATTGGGACCGGTCACCACCACGCGACCCCCTGCTCCGCCGCCATGTCCTCCAGCGCCTCAACGGTAGTTGGCGGGCAGCCCGCCTCGCCGCCTCGGCGGCTGACGCGGTCGCCCCACCGCCGTCGAAGGCGCGGCAAGCAGTGCCGAGCCACCGCGTCCCTTCCGCTGTGAGGCCCGGCGCATCAGCTCCCGCCAACGGTCACTGTCGGTAGTTGCAAAAATTTCGCGTGCTGTCCGCCCACCTGGAGGTCCTGGTGTCCGCTGGCAGACGGCGGGGCGTACCACCTTCTGGTGTTGGGCCATCGTCGTGGTCCCCGTCTCGTCCCAGGGCAGCATTGCCTGGGCGAGCTGCTTGACCTGCCGGGCGGTCACGTCCAGCCCGCGGCCCCCACAACGTCACTACAGTGCGCGTCTGTCAGACAACAAGATCGGCTGTGAGTGCGGTCGGCTCTCACAACGTTCGCGCCCGCGACCCGCCTGTCAAGGGTGTTGATCTCTCACAGTGCAGGCCAAGGCCGTTCTCGGGCCGCGGTGCGGCCGGGGAGCGCTGTGAGAGACCGCCGCTACCTTCTTCGGCAACACCCTCACCCACATATCGCTCCACCCGGTTCGGTCCCACCTCAGGGATCCCTCGCCGCACCTACCCGGTGCGCCACGCCCACCCGCTCCGGCCGGTCGGCACGCGCACCGCGCGGCGACCCCTCCAGGTCGCACCAACCAACCCGCACCACCTGACCCCAGGTTCCTCGACCCGACCCACGCACCCGATGGGCCGGTCGCCTCTGCGCGCCCCCCGGGCGCCCCGCACCAAGGAGGACCCTTCATGACCCCAACCGTCAACGGCACCCCGCTGACCCGCCACGGCAGCCGCGTGTCCACCCTCCCCACCAGGCCGGCCCCCGTCCGGGCGGCCACCACCCACACGGCCAAGCCAGCCCCCGCCCCCGCGACGAGGCGCCCCGTCCCGCGGCCGAACGTCACGCCGGCCCCGACCATCCACACGATGATCGTGTGCCTGCCCGACGACCTACCCGGTGAGGCGCTCACCGCCCACCAGCTCGACAAGCACTTCGGCGTCACCGGCACCCTCACCGCCCACTTCTGGGCCGTACCCGGGCTGCGGCTGTGGCAGCGCCACGACATTATCGGCCTGCGCAGGGGCCAACCCGCGCCCTGCGCCGGCGGACCCGTCCGACTGCTCGACCTGCCTGGCATGCGCCATGCCGCCGCCGTCGGCGCCGGCATCCGCCACCAGATCTGGCAGCACGCCGTTCACGGCACCCGACCCGCCACCGGATGGCCCGCCTTCGAGGCACGGCACCTCGCCAACCCCGACCGGTACCCCTACGACGCCGCCACCGCGGACTTCCATGCCCAACCCCGCGTCAACGCGATGCGCCTGCACGCCGCCACCAACCCCGGCGCCGGGCAACCCGGCATCGGGGAGCTGGAGATGTACCAGGCCGGCCCGCTGGCGTACCAGCACTACAGCGCAGCCACTGCCGTGGTCGGCGACGCGCTGCTGACCGCCGACGGACGCAAGCTCGCCCCCGTCAGCGACGCCCTTGCCGACCGCGTCACCTATCTCGAGCAGGCCCTGCGCTACCTCGACACCCTCGCACCGCAGCAGCGGCTGATCGCCGTCGCCCTGTAGCCCACCACTCGCGGACCCGGCCGGGCCAGCGCACCTCACCCCAACCGGGGACGCCAGGTGCGCTGCCCGCCTGGCCTGCCCTCTTAGCGCGCCCGCCGACAACTGCAGTCCAAACATCAGCAGGGACCACCGCACGACCTGTCACACCGAGGTCGCCCCGCTGCGCCGCGTGCCGTCCATATGGCCGGTTGCCGCACCGCCCGGCGCCCCGGGCTTGGGGCGCCAACACAGCTCGGCCTGCGACAGGCCGCTCTATTCCTCTTCCCGCTCCTTGATCGACACCGCCCACCGCATCGCCGCCGACCTCGACGGCCCATCGAGATCCGACAGCATGCCCGGGGAGCACCCGCGGTTGCGCTTCGACGGCGACACGCTCGTCCTGCTGAAAGAGCACGACACCGGCGACCGGATTCGCCTCGACGTGGTCGACCGCTGCCACCCCGACCGCGCCGGCTACTACAGCATCGGCGCCCACCTGTGGTTCTGGCAGCACAGCGGATCCACCCGCGTCCCGGCTCGCTCCCGGCTGCGTCTGGGCCTGACCGCGCTGACCGGCCGCGCCCGCCAGATCCTCGCCAGCTCCTACGACCTGCAGGCACGGCGATCCGGCACCCCGACCGACGGCGGCGCTCACCGGTAGCCGTACACCAGGCGGCGCCTGCCGCCCGCTGAGACGTCCTGACAACCGCACGACCTGGCCGTTGCCCGGCCACCCGCGCGATCCCGCGCACCCCCGGGCACGGCCGCACGGCCCTGCCCGGGGTTCCCACCCAATGCAGTACCGGAGGGAACCCTCGATGAGGACCGCACAACCGCGCCGGCCCGTCACCGACGCCGACCTGGACCTGCTGTTCCGCCTGCAGGGCGGCGACCGCGACGCGTTCGGTGAGCTGTACCGGCGCACCGCCGACGTCCTGACCCGCTACGTCGCCGCCCGGCTGCGCGACCGCGACAGCGGATGCGCCGACGACCTGGTTCACGACGCCTTCTGCGACGCGCTGGCCGACCCGGGCCTGCTCGAGCCTGACCTGCTCGGGTCCATGCTGCGCCTGTCCGCCCGCGCAGTCACCCGCCACACCTGGGCGCAGCGCCGCTACCTCCGCACCGCCTACACCGTCTACGAAGGCCGCACCCTCAACACCGTCGACACCGTCGACAACGCCCTGGAGACGACGCGGGCGACCGTGCTGGCCCGGCCCGGGTTCAGCCATGCCCTCGCCCGGCTCACCACCCTGCAGCGGCGGGCGATCCAGCTGCGCTACCTCGACGGCTACCGCCGCGACCACACCGCGCAGATGATGGGCCGCAGCGTCGCCGCCGTACGGGACCTGGAGCGCAGGGCGCTACGCCGCCTGCACGCCGCCCACACCGGCTGAGCTCCAATCCTGCCCGCAATACGCCCCGCCGCCGTCTGGCCGTGGGGCCTCACCATGCCCAGCCCGACCAGAGACGCCACCACTGGCGCTCCCGCCGCGACGGACCTCGTCCACCAACGCGCCGCCACCGAATCGCATCGCTTCGCCGTCGATGGCCAGCGGTCATGCGAGCGGCACCGGCACGTCCCGAGATCCGGTCGATGCACTTGATCAAACCCGCCGTCGAAGCGTGGATCAGTGCACGGCCCTCAACCCCGCACCAGGAAGGACATACGTATGACCGACACGTCGCAGGAGACGCGTCCGGCGCACAGCGCGATCAAGGTGCTGGCCGCGCTCGCCGAACTCGGGGAGGCTACCGCCGCGGCGGTAGCCGAGGTGGCCGGTCTCGGCTATTCCACGACCACCCCGAAGTTGCGCGCGTGGGAGGAGTCCGGGCAGGCGGAGCGGTTCCGCACCGACGACGGGCGCACCTTGTGGCGACTGACCGCCGCCGGCCGCGCCGCCACCGCCACGTCCCGCGAATCTGGCGGGCGAACTCCTGCCGACCCGGTCACCCCCGGCCCCACCGTCGAGCGGGAAACCCCCGACGAGCAGAGCCGAGATGGTGACGACCTGTCGGCCGTCGATCTGGGCGATCCGGGGACGTCGATCGACGAGCACACCGAGCGGGTAGGAACCGACCTCGAGCCAGCGACCGTTGAGACCACCACGCCCACTTCCACCGAAGCCGATAGCGCCGGTGAGCCGCCGGTCGGCTCGACGCCGGGCCAGGAAACGGCCAGCTTCGACACCGTCGACGCGACCCGCGTCGAGGCCCGCCCGGCGAAGACCCGACGAGCCGGCGGGTCGCTGCGCGGGGCGATCCTGGACATCCTCGAGGCCCATCCGGACCGGCAGTACAAGACCGGCGAACTGTGCAAGCTCATCGACGCCGCCAACGCAGGCAGCGGCGCGGCCAAGGCCAGCCCTGGCGCGGTCGTCAACGCCGCGACCAAGCTCGTCGCCGCCGGCACCGCCATGCAGACCGTCGAGCGCCCGGCCACCTTCCAGCTCGCCCCCGCCAGCGCCGGCCGATAGCCCGCACCCGTCAGGTAGCCCGAGGGCGGGCGTCAAAGTTTGGACGCCTTCACGCCCGCCCCCGGTGCTCCTTCTACTCAAGGAGCGACACGAGTGTCTCCCATCCTGCACGCGATCGTGACCACCGTCGGCGGGATCCTCGCCGGCCTCGCCCTCGCTGGGGCCCTGCTGTGGCGCCAGCAGCAAGCCCTGGAAGCGGCCCGCTACGACGCCACCCACGACGACGTCACCGGCCTGCCCAACCGGCGTTTCCTGCTCGCCCGCCTGCGCGCCGCCCTGACCGACGGCGCGCCGTGCGGTGTGGTGCTGCTCGACCTCGACCGGTTCAAGACCGTCAACGACACCTTCGGCCACGACACCGGCAACGTCCTCCTCGCCCAGGTGGGGCGGCTGATCGCCGGTCTGGACGCTCCTGTCGAGGTCGCCGCCCGCCTGTCCGGCGACGAGTTCGCGCTCCTCGTCCGTGGCGACCAGGACGACACCGCTGCTGCCGCCCGCGCCGCCTGGCGCGCCATCGGCGCCGCTCCCATCGGTCTCGACACCGGCGAGATCAGCATCCGCGCCTCCGTCGGCTACACCCACACCCACCTGCAGACGAGTCCTCGCCAGCTGCTCGCTGAAGCCGACGAGGCCATGTACCACGCCAAACGCTCGGCCACCGGCGTCTGCGGACACCACCCCCTCACCACACCGCCGGGCCGGCGCAGCCGGGACCGCCACTACCGCTGAACCCCGACCCTCATGCCCTTCAGGGACCCCGCAGCCGCCGGCTGCGGGGTCCCTTCCATGTCCGCCTCTTCGAGGGAGATGACTGTGCTGTCCTTCCCCGCTGTCCACACCCTGGCCGGCTGCCTCCTGGCCGCCGACGCCGACGCCGAAACCCTCGGCTGGGGGGGCCCCGCGACGCTGCTGCTGATCCACGAACGGCGCCTCGACACGGCCGGAACGGCGCCGCTGCGCGCGATGCGCGGCGTGGAGTTCCCGCTGCACCCCGACGACCTGCTCACCGACCCCGCCGGGCTGCCCGTGCTGCTGCACCGCCTCGCGGCCGGCCTCGACCACCCCGAACCGCCGCGGCCCTACCAGGCCACCCTCGACACCATCATCGGCTTGATCCGCCACACCGAACCCGACGCGCGGCTGCTGGCCTGGGCCGCCCTCTACGACGACGTCCTCACCGTCGACCGGGAACCCCGCCAGGTCCGCCGCGTCGACGCCGTCGACACCGACGGCCGCGTCTACCAACTCAGCCACCTGCGCGGCGAGGACCACCCGCTGCTGCTCGTCGACGACATCCCGGACCCCGACGACACGCCCGCCACCCTGCCTGGGCTGGCCGCCCTGCTCGCCGCCACCGCCCGATTCAGCGGCGACAACACCCGCGAGGTCGTTTCATGACCGGCCCACAGGCCGCGCGCGACGCCGACGACGACCCCATCTTCAGCGCCTGCGGTCCCGACGGAACGTCGCTGCGCTGCCGGGTGTGCGGGGCGGTCGACGAGATCGTCCAGGACGAACTTCCCTCCATGGCCGGCTACGGCGAGGACACCTACATCCGCTGCACCCGCTGCGGCTCCGCGGAAACCACCGACCCGATCTTCGGCTGGCACGCCAAACCCGCCCCGTGGCCGCCCGCCGCCGAACAGGAGCAGGCATGACGACCTTCGACATGGCCCTCGCCGGGATCGACGGCAGGACGCCCACATTGCCGGGCAACGGCGACGCCAGGTTTATGACCGCACGTCGATGTGCCGGCAGCACTCCCGCCAACCCGCGTGAAGCCTCCACACGGGCGGTCGATGACGCGTCTGCGACGGGGAGGACGCGATGAGCGGCCGGCACGCCGACACCCGTGGGCCAGCGAAGTCGCCCTGCGGCACCTGCCCCTACCGCCGTGACGTCCCCTCCGGGGTGTGGGACGCCTCCGAGTACGCCAAGCTGCCCGACTACGACACGCCGACCGCCCTGCAGCCACCCGGGCTGTTCCTCTGCCACCAGGCCGACGGGCGGGTCTGCGCCGGCTGGGCCGGCTGCCACGACGGCAACGAACTTCTCGCCCTACGCATGGCCGCCCTGCAGGGAATGAGCCCCGACGAGATCGCCAACACCCGCGACTACACATCTCCGGTGCCGCTGTTCGGGTCCGGGAAGGAGGCCGCCGACCACGGCATGGCCCGCATCCACGATCCGGACCGAAGGCCAGGCGGGCGATCGACCGCCTGGCCCCGCAGATCGCCGCACGCGGACTGGACACCGCGGTGAAGACGCTGCCCGTGCCGCTGGTGCCCGTCGACGGCGATTGCCTCACCTGGGCTCCCGCCACCGCCTCCCGGCTGCGGGATCTCGGCTATTCCGCACGGGTCGTTGACGTGGCCGGCTGGCTGGGCCACCCCGCCGGGGTCATCGCCTTCGTGCACCGCACGGTCTACGTCACCGACTGCGGCGGCGACCCCGCCGATGGGCGGGTGGTCGACGTGACCGCGCGGCAGTTCGATCCGAGCCTGCCCGCCCGCTGGCTCACCAGCTGGTCCGACTACCTCACCGAGCTGGCCGAGGCCACAGGCGTCGACCGCGTCACCGTGTGGCCGGAGCCGCGCACCTGACCGCCGCCGGGCCGCGGAGCTGACGCACACCCGGCCAAACAGGACCACCACACCACCGGGCACTCCCGGGTGAAGGGCCACGCGACCTGTCGGTTGCGTGGCCCTTCGTCATTGCCCTGCCACCCCCGCCGCCGGTTCCAGGCCGGCCCACGTCCCGTCACGCCGAGCCACTTGCGCGCGCCGCGACCGACCCCATCGAAGGAGTAACACGTGAGCACCCGCTGCTACGTCGGCACCAGCAACCCCGCCAATCCGCACCTTGTGCACGCCCGGTTCGTGCTCTTCGACGGCCACCCCGCCGCCGTCGTGCCCACCCTCGCCCGGATCTGGGCCGGCCGCGCCCACCACGACACCCGAGCCCTCACGGCGGCCGTCCTCGCGCACGACTGGGAATACCTCGACGACGCCATCACCGCCGACACCACCTCCCGGTTCGCCGGGCAGCGCCCGGTCCCCGGCGTCGGCATGACCCTCGCCACCACCACCGCAGGCACCGTCGACCCGCCGGAGCCGGTCAGCGTGTTCCCGCTGTGCCAGGCCGCGCACCTCGACGCGGCGTGGATCTACCTCATCGACCCCGCGACCGCGACCGTCACCGTGCACACCGACGACGGCGAGCCCGTTGCCCGGTACCGCCTCGAGACCTGCGCCACCCCACATCCCCACAGCTACATCGAAGCGGGAGCCGCCGACACGGACGAGCCGTCCGGCTCCCAGCGCTGCCCCCTGCCCTCACCGATCGGGGCACCCCGGTGAGCGCCCGCGCCCTAGGCGCCATCGGCGCCGGGGTGGTCGCCCTCCTCGTGCTGTGTGCCGGTGGAATCGGGGCGCTGTTCACCGGCGGCGGCACCGCCTCCGCCGCCTGCTACAGCGCGGTCGGCCCCGACCGGGCGCCGCTGCTGCCCACCCTGAACCTGATGCCGCCGGCCGGCGGATTCCCCGGCGCCGGCTGGGACGGCGAGCAGGTCGCCAACGCCACGACGATCGTCGCCGTCGGCGCCGAACTCGGTGTCCCGCCCCGGGGCTGGGTGATCGCCCTGGCCACCGCCATGCAGGAATCCACGCTGCGGAACCTGCCCGGCGGGGACCGCGACTCCGTCGGGTTGTTCCAGCAACGCCCCTCCCAGGGCTGGGGCAGCCCCGCGCAGCTGCAGGATCCCCGCTACACCGCGGGGAAGTTCTACAGCGCGCTGCTCGGCGTAGACGGCTGGCAGGCCATGCCGCTCACCGACGCCGCCCAAGCGGTGCAGCGCTCCGCCTTCCCCGGCGCCTACGCCAAGTGGGAAGACGACGCCATCGCCCTGGTCCGCGTCCTCGCTGGCGGAACCGCCGCCGGGCCGGTCGCGGGCGATCTGGAGCAGGCGATGAGCAACCCGCTGTGCGTGGTCGACGGCGGCGACGGCCAGTTCGGCGGCGAGCAAGTGGCACTACCACCCGGGTTCAGCTTGCCGCCGGGCACGCCGCCGCCGGTGGTCACCGCGATCGGCTGGGCTCTGGCGCAGCTCGACTCCCCGTACACCTTCGGCGGGGACTGCACCGCACCCCACTCCGGCATCCCCGCCCGGCAGTGCGACTGCTCCTCCCTGATGCAGCAGGCCTACCGCGCTGCCGGCATCCCCATGCCGCGCACCACCGGCGAGCAGATCCACGCCGGAACCCCGGTCACTGACTACGGCGACCTGCGGCCCGGGGACCTTGTGTTCATCCCCGGCAGCCGCGGGAGCGCTAGCCGGCCTGGCCACGTCGGCATGTACCTCGGCCAAGGCCTCCTGATCCAGGCACCGCACACCGGCGACGTCGTCAAGATCAGCCGACTGGCGGCCTGGAGCCGCCAGCTCGCCGCCGTACGCCGCATCGTCGCCTGAACCCCGACCGCGGTCCTCAGGCCGGACAACCCCCTTGTCACCCCCCGGCTCAGATCGGCCGGAGATTCCCGCACAGTTGATGGAGGTTTCACGTGACCTACCAGGCCGGCGAGCGGATCGCGCTCGAGCACACCAACGACCCGCACACGCTGCTGCGTCCCGGCGACGAGGGCACCGTGCGCGGCTACGACCCGGACCAGCGGATCGTCACCGTCGACTGGGACAGCGGGTCCCGGCTGGCGATGGTCCTCGACGCCGGCGACCGCATCCGCCACACCTCCCATGGCGCGGCGGACACCGGCTGGCAGCGAGTGCTCGACGCGCTGCGCACCGTGGGTGCCACTGCCGGGAAGGAAGCAGCGCAGTGGTGGGCGCAGGAAGTCCTCGGCGGCCGGGCCGGCGGAAACGTCGCCGCGACCGCCCGGCGGATCTGTACCGCACTCGATGACGGTGACCCCGAAGTCCTCGACGGGCTTCCCGCCGGCGACCGATACGCGCTCGCCGACGACCGGGCCCGCTACACCGAGGCCGCACCCGAAGGGGCGCCCGCGTGGGAGGACCTGACCGCAGCCCGCTGCGACCGAACCCGGTGGGCATGGTGCGAGGGCTTCGATGCCGCGGTTACCGACGAGGTGGCCCGACAGTGCCGGGTCACCTTGAGCCCGACCGGTGACGACCGCGATCTGAGCCACCTGCACCCGGACGAGGTGCGGCTCGGCGGGCCGGGGGTCTTCGCCGGCGACTGGGCGTGGACACCAAACAGCGACGGTGACATGCGGGTGCCGGTGGGGTTCGTCGGGACCCTGGTCGACACGTGGAACGGGTGGGCGGTGTTCACCTGCACCCGGCAGGTCGCGGAAGCGATCGTCGCCGAGCAGCAGGCCGCCCGCGACCGCTACCGGCAACACCTCGCCGCCCGGGGTGTCACCGGCGTACAGCTGGACCGCCTGGTGGACGAGTCAATGGCCCGGATGCGTTTCGACGGCGACGTCATCGACGTCGACGAGACCCGGGTGCACGGCGACCCGGACGCAGTCGAGCACATCGCCCCCGACCCGAACGGCGAGTACACCGTCATGGGCCGCGCCTGGACCTGGATCGCGGTGCACCCCTACGACTGCCACCGCATCGCCGGCGACATCCCCGACCCGGTCAATCCAGCACCACCTGCCGAATCCTGACCCGCCCCCCATGCCCACGCTCACGACCCTGACCGGAGCACGACCATGCGCGATGACAATGACGACGAGCTCGGCGAGCACGCCCACGAGGAGATCCTGCAAGCCCTGGTGCGGCACCTGCTCACCAGCGACGAACTGGACCAGCTCTGCGACGACGCCGACCTGCCGCAGCTGACCGACGCCGACGGGCAACCGGTACACATCACCTCGGCGCGCACCTACCGCGACGCCGGGGTCCTCACCCTCGACCGGGGGGTGTGGCTGGAACTGTCCGACGGCAGCGTGTTCGGCCTGACCGTGCAGATCTCCCGCCGCCCGACCACCGAAGTCACCCTCCGCCGCCGCTAACACCCTGCGCGCCCGACCCGATTCGACTTGATCGATGCGGGATCCGGTGCGTTCATCGTCGTCGCCGAAACCGGCGGCGACCCCGCTCCACCCCGGCAGCCCTAGCGGGCTGACCGGCACTGGCACGTCACGGGTGCGCTGGCTCCCCTGCTGGGGTTGCCCGGTGCAGCCCGTCTCCGCCGCGCGGACAGATCACCGCCCGCGCATCCGGAGACGGGTGCGCGGGGCCCTACCAGCAGGAGACCCGCATGGACCCTGACACCCCGCACGTCCCCACCAACGGCACCGCCTCCGCTGGTGACCGCCGGCCCGGCTACCTCTACCGGCAGGTCGCCGCCTACCTGGCCAGCCAGCCCAACCAATGGTTGAAGGTCGGCGAGGTCACGACTGCGATCACCGCCCGGTCCTCCGGCGCCGTCTTCGAAGCCTTGAAGAAGATGGCCGCCGCCGGATACGCCACCCACTACACCGGCCCGCACCGCTTCCAGATCACCCAGGCCGGCATCGACGCCGCCGGCACCCTCCCACCACCCGCCCCGCGCACCCCCAGCAGCGGCGGCGGCAGGTCGGGGCGGCGGCAGCCGGTCGCCCGCCCGAACGGCGACCTGTACTTCCCGCGCAAGCTCGCCGGCGCCACCGACGTCGACGTCCTGCAACGGCTGCGAGACAAGCGCATCCCCGTGCTGCTCTACGGCCCACCCGGCACCGGCAAGACCGCCCTCGTCGAAGCCGCCTTTCCCGACCTGCTCACCGTCGCCGGGACCGGCGACACCGTCGTGGAGGACTTCCTCGGCAACTTCATCCCCCTCCCCGACGGCGGCTACGAGTTCGTCTACGGACCCCTCGTGACCGCGATGCGGGAAGGCAGGGCGCTGCTCATCGACGACGCCACCCTCATCCCGCCGAAGGTCCTCGCCGTGCTGTACCCGGCCATGGACGGCCGCCGGGTCATCACCATCCCCGGCTACCGCAACGAACGCGTCGAGGCCGTCGACGGGTTCTACGTCGTCGCCGGCCACAACCCCGGCGTCCACGGGGCGATCTTGACCGAGGCCCTCGCGTCCCGGTTCGACGTGCACATCGAGGTCACCACCGACTGGGACCTCGCCCGCCACCTCGGCGTCCCCGCACCCGCCGTCACCGCGGCCATCGCGCTGAATGCCGACCTGGCCGCGGGGCGGGTGTCGTGGGCGCCGCAGCTACGCGAACTGCTCGGGTTCGCCCGCGTCCGCAAAACCCTCGGCCTACCCGCGGCGATCGCGAACCTCGCCGGCCGCGCCCCCGAGGAGGACCGGCCCGAGGTGATCGCCGCCCTGCAGCAGCAGTTCGGCACCGACATCACCGCGCTGACTCTCGGCAAGCAGCGCTGAGACCACGCAGAGGAGAAGAACAGTCATGCCTCATCCCCGCACCCACCTTCAGGCCGGCACGGCCACAACTACCGCTGTCGGCCCGGACTGGCAGGGCTGGAGCGATGCCTGGACCGGGCACATCCCGGTCCTGACCGGCCGCGACGACCTGACCGTCACGGTCGCCCTTGGCGCTGGCGGCGGCGCCCCCGCCTGCTTCTACCCCGACGAGCGCCGCATCGAAGTCGACGCCACCCACATCGGCACCCCCGACGTCGCCAACCCGCGTCGCGCCGGGCACAAGAAGCTGGTTCCCACCGCCTACGGGCTGCTCGTGCATGAAGCGGCCCACGCCTCGCACAGCCATTGGCGCACCCCGCCCGGCACCCCGCCGGTTGTCGCCGCCGTGGCCGAGCTGCTCGAGGAGTCCCGCATCGAGCACCGGCAGCGCAGCCGCCGGCGCGGGGACCGGCGGTGGCTGCGCCACACCGTCACCACCCTGATCAGCCCCGACGACGCCCCCGTCGACGATCCGTGGCATGCCGGACACCTCGCCGGGCTGCTCCTCGCGCGGGTCGACGCCCGGATCGTCACCGCCAAGGACATCAAGGGTGTCCGCGCCGCCGTCACCGCGATTCTCGGCCGCAGGCGACTGCTCCAGCTACGCGAGGTGTGGCGACAGGCCCACAGCACCGATGACACCGACGCCGAGCAGATGATCGACCTGGCGTGGCGGTGGTGCCGGATCCTCGGCATCGACCCCTGGCAACAGTCCCAGCCGCCCACACCGGATCCGGGCGTGTTCGCCGGCCGCCTCGCCCAAGCGTTGACCGACTACCTAGCCCATGCCGCCGGGCTCACCCCCGCCGAGTACCGGGCTCGGCAGATCAGCGCCCGGTTCTCAGCCCCGGCGACGTGGAGCCGACGCGACCCCACCGACGCCGAACACGCCGCCGCCCGCCACCTCGCCGCCCGGCTGCGCCGCGCCCGCACCCACCAGCCCGAACCCGACACCCGGCCCGCCCTCATCCCACCCGGCAGGCTCCGCACCCGCCACGCCATCACCGCCCAGGCGCAGCGCGCCGCCGGCACCATCCCCACCGCCACACCCTGGCAGCAGCGGGCCACGCTGCCGCCGCCGAAGCCAACCCTGCACCTGGCCGTCATCGTCGACGTGTCGTACTCGATGCACCCGTACGCGGCGCCGATGTCGTCGGCCGGGTGGATCCTCGCCCACGCCGCCCGCAGCAGCGACGCCGTCACCGCCACCATCGCGTTCGGCAGCGACGTCACCCTGCTCGTGCCGCCCCGGCAACGTCCCACCCAGGTGCAGGACATGCACACCTTCGGCGGCAGCAGCACCTTCATCGACGCCGTCAAACTCGCCGACGAGCTGCTGCACCTGCGTCAACCCGGCAGGCTGCGGATGCTCGCGGTGGTCTCCGACGGCGACCTCGACGACATCCCGGCGGCGCAGCGGCTCGTCAGCGCCCTGCACCGCGCCGGATGCGCCGTGTTGTGGCTACGCCCCGCCGACCTGGACGGGCACACCTTCACCGACACCACCACCGTCCTGGTCGCCGACCCGGTGCAGGCCATCGACCACATCGCCGGCGCCGCCGTCACCGCCCTCGAGCAGGCCTGACAACAGCCAGCTGACCGGCCCTAGCCGGACGGGCCCCCGGCGACGCCAGACGCCGCGGAGCGACCGCGTGCCTCTTGACCGACACCGCTCGGTCCTTCCCCAGTACCGCCTCCAGCCGCTTGCCCGGCTACCCGCGCGACCGCGCACCCCGGGCACGGCCGCACGGCCGTGCCCGGGCCTTCCATCCCCAGATCTGGGAGACATCGTGAGCGACAAGCACCGCCTACCGGTCACCTCACCGGCTGACCTGATCGTCGCCGTGCCCTATCTGCTCGGCTTCCACCCCACCGACAGCTTGGTCCTCGTCGGTCTCGCCGGCACCCGCGTCGCCGTCGCCAGCCGCACCGACCTACCCGACCCCGCCGAGGCGGTCGACTGGGCCGACGAGCTGATGCCCCAGCAGCTGCGCATGCTCGGCCACGCCGACGTGACCACCGCGATCGTCATCGGCTACGGCCCCACCAGCCGGGTCACCCCGGTCGTCGACACCGTCACGCCCCGGCTGCGTGACGCCGGCTTCGACGTGTTCGACGCGCTGCGGGTCACCGACCGCCGCTACTACTCCTACCTCTGCCAGGAACCCACCTGCTGCCCCATCGACGGGGTGCCCTTCGACCCCGACCGCAGCAACCTCACCCTGCACGCCATCGTCGCCGGTTGCAGCACCCTGCCCGACCGGCAGGCGCTCGTCGCCAGCATCGCCCCCATCGACGGCCCGGCCCGCCACGCCGTCACCCGCGCCACCTACAAGGCCCGCGCACGCCGCCGCGCCCTCTCTGCCGAGGGTCGCCGGGACACGCTGATCCGCGCGGGCGAGGGCATAGTCCGGGCCACGTTCGCCCGCTACGCCGCCGACCAGGTGCTCACCGACGACGAACTGGCCTGGCTCACCGTGCTGCTACCGATCACCGCGATCCGCGACGCCGCGTGGCGGGCCACCGACTCGCAGTCCTGGCATGTCGCGCTGTGGAGCGACATCACCCGCCGCGCCCACCCCGACCTCGCCGCCCCACCCGCCAGCCTGCTCGCCTTCGCCGCCTGGCGCACCGGCGCCGGAGCCTTGGCCTCCGTCGCGTCGACCGAGCCCTAGCGGCCAATCCCACCTACTCCCTCGCCCAGCTCATCGACCAGGCGCTCCGCGAAGGGCTTCCGCCGTCCGTGCTCGACGGCTGGCCCGACCAGGGCTTCCCCACCGCCCCGTGATCCCGCGCGCCGCCCCCGTCAACCGTCATCTTCGGAAGGAAACCTGTGTCTGACTACCTCGACGTCCTGCGACCACTCACCGGCCGTGAGGGTTACGCCCTCGATGCGGACGAGCTGGACCAGACCTGCGCGTAGCATCCCGACGAGTTGTGCGCGCTGATCTCGGCCGCATGCACCATCGCTGCCGCCGATGCGCAGATCGCCGTGCTGACCGCCGCCGCGAACCTGCTCGCCGACGTTCACGCCGCCGGCGGAGGCGCCGACACGGTCCTGTCCCTGCGGCAGCGGCTCGACCGCGTCGCCGACACCCTCACCTGCTCCCTCGCCCAGCGAGACACGGCCGCATCCCGCCTACGCCGCGAGTGCGACGCCCTCGTCCAGCTAGCCCGTCCCGACGACGGCTCCCCGCTGGCTGACCGGTCCGACGACGCAGCCCCGCGGGCGTACTGACCACAGCGGCACCGACAACCGTCGGCACAAACCGACCCTCTGCCGGCACCGACCTGCCCGCCGGCAACTCCCACGCCCCGCGCCCATCCCGGCGCCCGCACATCCATCCCACTGAGACCCGACGAGGAGACCGTCACCGATGACCAGCGCGGAAAACTCACCCAGCCAGCCGACACTCGAAGCCGTCCTACGCACCAGCTGGGAGGCCTTCCACCCCGGCCAGCAGGCGCCACTGGGCTGGCTCACCCACACCACCACACAGGTCCTGTCCCACCTGCGGCACGCCCACACCAGCACCCCGCCCACGTCGGACACCGCCCGGCACCCCGATGCGCTGGAGCAGTTTCATCGGCAGCTACGGGAAGCGCTCGTCGACGCCGTCTGCACCGAACAGGTCAGCATCGACGTCGCGAACACGCTCCTGGACGTCCTCGACCTGCCGCTACTGCCCCGCCGCTGGCAGGTCCGCCTCACCCTGCCCCTGCTCATCGACCTCACCGCCACCACCCGCGAGGACGCCTTCACCACCGCGGAGAACACCATCGAAGCCGCGCTGGCCGATCTCTCCACCCACATCGAGTGGGACGGGCAGGAAGGCTACGAAGCCATCGGCGGTGAACTTGACGCCGACGAGCCACTTGTACAAGAGGGCCAGGACGCTACCCACACCTGAGGGTCGGCCCCTGCCTGCACGAGCCGGGGGCCGGCGCTGCACCGCCTCGCCGACCCGGTGACCATGGCCCAATATCCCCAATGTAGGTGCGGGCTCCGCAAGATCACGCGCATTGGTAGATCTGGAGTCCGCAAGGTTCTCGTTGACTTGAGATGAATCAGCGATCGGCCAGCTCGTGCTGACCGACCGGCCTGCCAAGTGCCAACCACGGTGCCCCTGCAGTGCGACGCACCCGCGTGAGACCCGCCAGGACGTCGCCGCGACGACTTGATCTATCCGCAAAGTCGAGCGTCACATATCGCGGTCGCCACCACGGCGAACCCGACGGCGGACTCCCTCTGCCGGGCGAGGTGGCGGCCACCCGAGCCAACCTCGCAACCGAAGGGCAGTTCGCCTGATGTCGCAGCCGCACCGCCGCGCCGTATCTGCGATGCAGCCGCGAGGCGTACCCGTGCTCGCCGGCACGGGATCCCACCGCGCCTGCCAGGCGGCAGCCCGACCCACGCCGCTCGCGCGGCCGAGCGCGGGTCATCGTCCCGGCCGTCGCTGCGGCGGCACAGTTCGCCCGCTGGTTCTGGCCTTCCGGGCCAAAAGTGGCGACGCCGCAGCAGGGGCGCTCGCCGCCACTGCGAGCCGTTTGACCTAAGCCGCATGCGTCATCGGAGCCCTCCGCTGTCACGGTCGGCTCTGGTGCGCAGATTGCAGTTCGCGGAAGCTCCGGCTGCTCTGGGACCACGGGCGTAGGACAATCGGCGGCGTGACGATCCCCTCGGCCGAAGAGCGCGGAGCAGGCCCGCACGCTGCTCGCCATCTGGACCTTCCTCGAAGAGCACGGACGCTGGCCACGCTTCGAGGAGATTGACCGTGTGCTCAACCGCCGTCATAGCATCAAATACGCCGACGAGGTGTTACGGGCGATACCGTCTGGCCTCCTCTACGGGGTCAGCTCGTACAGGCCACAGTTCGCTCCGGACCAGACGATTGGTCTGACGGTCGCCGGCGCCCTCGCCACCGGCAGGGCCCAGCGGGAGTTGGAATTGTTCCGGCTTGCGGTACGGATGGCAGCCGACATCGAGTACGCCCACGAACCTGTCGCGGCGGGTCCTAGCCACGGCCTGGAGGCACCTAACCTGACTGCCGACCAGGTTGGCCAGCAGCTCATTCCCACCGAGGCGGAGAGGGCGCCCCTGCTGGCGCGGCTGGCGGCGCTTCTGCGAGCCGAGCAGTGGGGTTGGAGTTCCTACAGCGGCGGCGATCCCTGGTCCTTTGCCATCAGCCGACAGGTGCGGCCATACCGAGAAATCCGCGACATCAAGGACTACTGGGAAATCCAACAGCAGAGGGCGACGCCCGCCGTCACTCCGATCGCCGTGGCGCCAACCAGCCCGGCTCCTGGGCCGACCGTCGCTCCAGTCCCTTCCAAGCCGGTAACGGTGACGGAGATCCTCACCGTCATCGTTCCCTTGATGGGACTTCTCTTCGCACTCCCCTTCATCAACACCTCCATGGTTCGCGTCGCGCTCTGCACCCTGCTGGCCGCCGCCATCGTGGCCATCTGGCGTCCATGGCGAACGCGCACCTGGGTGAGGTGGGTCGGGGTGGGCGCCGCCGCGATTTCGACCACCGCGCTGGTCTGGTCGCTAACAGGAGAGTTGCCTGGGAAGTCCTCCCCGCCGGTCCCTGAACCGAACGCCCAGGCCCCTTCGGAAGGCAGCTGTTTGCCCACGGGCACCACCATCTGCCGTTACCTCAGGCTTGCACGCGACCAGCAGTTCAACCTCACCCAATGGGGCCAGGCAAACAGCTACGACATCAGGCTGGCCGCCGCCGACACGCTGGCGACGGTGAACGGCAGACGTATGAGCAAGGGGCTCGCCCAGGAGGGCCCGTTGGATCCCCGGCTCTGTTGGACGGCGGGGAACTGGGCAGAGACGCAGCAGGTCCTGACGACAGAGAGCCGTGTCTGCATCTGGACACCGTCCGGGCACTACGCTCTGGTGACACTTGTACCGAAGCCATCGACCGCCCCCTACGCCGCGCTGTTCGTCGTGGCGATTACCACCGACAAAACGCCTGTGGAGCCTCCGGCGAACGGCCGGACGGTGGTCGTGGACAACCGTGTCACCGACGGTGCCCGCGTCCGAGAGGACGAGCCCGCCTACCTGGCCAGTAAGCCGCGTTTGGGATGCGCCGACTGCGTGATCAGCGGTACATACCTCCTCACCGGTGCCAGGATCAACGCTGTCTGCCAGACCCAGGGCGATCAGATCACCAACGGCGACCTCCAGAGCGCCGACGACGACGCAAACCCCGAGTTGCGCTCGTCCAAGCGCTGGTACGGCATTCGCTGGCCCGACGGACGCTCCGGCCTGCTACACGAGACCTGGATCAGGAAGGAGGACAGAGGCGGTTTGCAGCTGCCGGTATGCCAATAAGCATCTTCCGCGCCTGCGACATGCCTTTGCAAGCTGCGGCAGCAATTGGTCTTCAGGGCGTAGTCGAATTCAGCGCGGAGTGGAGGAGACCGAGTGTGGCCAGTATCGCCGCGTTGTTCGCTCGGAGACGCGCCTGAAGCGACCGGGCGCCTCGCCATTTAGCGGCTTCGGCAAGACGCAGGGGTGCACCGCGCGGGCTTACCCAGGAGGATCAAATGCTGAGTTGTGGGACTGACGGCAGGTGAGCGT